>NZ_JAAAYH010000156.1:0-18364 GCF_018035285.1 Streptomyces sp. MK37H
GGCCGCGGCGAGTTTGGGGGCGGTGGCGTGGGCGCCGCTGTCCTTGGTGACCAGCACCTCGATGCGATGGCGGCGCAGCAGCTCCGCCTCGCCCTCGAGGGTGAACGGGCCGCGGTCGAGGATCACCTCCATCCGGGGCGGGACCGGCGGTTCGGGCGCGTCGACCGAGCGGACCAGGAACCACTGCCCGGTCAGATGGGCGAAGGCGGCCAGGCCCATCCGTCCCGTGGTGAGGAAGATCCGCTCCCCCAGGTCGGGCAGCAGCCGCGCGGCCTCGGCCAGCGAGCCGGCCGAGTGCCAGCGGTCGCCCGGACCGGGTACCCAGCCGGGGCGGCGCAGGGCGAGCAGGGGAACATGGACGTCTGCGGCCGCCCGGGCCGCGTGGGAACTGATCGTGTCGGCGAAAGGATGGGTGGCGTCGATGAGCGCGTCCACCTGGTGCTCGCGGAGCCAGCGGGCCATGCCCTCGGCGCCGCCGAACCCGCCGATCCGCACCTGCCCCACGGGCAGCCGCGGCGCGGCGACCCGGCCCGCGAGGGAGCTGGTGACGCGCAGCGCGGGCGCGTCGGCGAGCTCCTCCGCGAGGCGGCGCGCCTCGGTGGTGCCGCCGAGGATGAGCACATGGCGCGCCGGTGCGCTGTTCATCGGGATCGGGTGCCTTTCGTCGTCCGTGCGCCCGTCATCGTATGCGCGGCGGCCCGCCCATGGCTGAGGCGGAGACGACGGCCGAGGCGACCGGGGGGCGGGGCGCGCAGCTGGAGCGGTCGGGGCTGCGGCACGGCTGGACCACCGGGGCGTGTGCCACCGCCGCGACCACGGCCGCGTACACCGCGCTGCTGGGCGCGGAGTTCCCCGATCCGGTGACCATCGAACTGCCCAAGGGGCAGCGGCCCGCGTTCGCGCTCGCCGCCGAGGAGCTGACGGCTGACCGGGCCATGGCCGCGGTCGTCAAGGACGCGGGGGACGATCCGGATGTGACCCACGGCGCGCTGGTCAGGGCCACGGTACGGGTTCTGCCGCCCGGCCGCGGAGTGGTCTTCCGGGCCGGTCCGGGCGTCGGTACGGTGACCCGGCCCGGGCTGCCGCTCGAGGCTGGCGAACCGGCCATCAACCCCGTGCCGCGCCAGATGATGCGCGACCACATCGCCTCGGTCGCGGCGCGGTACGGCGGAACCGGTGACGTCGAGATCGAGATCTCCGTGGACCACGGCGCGGAGATCGCCCGCTCCACCTGGAATCCGCGGCTGGGCATCCTCGGCGGGCTGTCCATCCTCGGCACGACGGGCATCGTCGTGCCCTACTCCTGCTCGGCCTGGATCGACAGCATCCGGCGCGGGGTGGACGTCGCCCGCGCGGCCGGGCGCACGCATGTCGCGGGCTGTACGGGCTCGACGTCCGAGAAGGTGGCGGTGGACGTGCACGGGCTGCCGCAGGACGCGCTTCTGGACATGGGCGACTTCGCGGGCGCGGTCCTGAAGTATCTGCGCCGCCACCCGGTGGACCGGCTGACGGTCGCCGGCGGCTTCGCCAAGCTCTCCAAACTGGCCGCCGGCCATCTGGACCTGCACTCCTCACGGTCGCAGGTGGACAAGGGCTTCCTCGCGGAACTGGCCCGCCGGGGAGGGGCCGACGAGAAGCTCGCGGAGGCGGTGGCCACGGCCAACACCGGCCTTGAGACGGTGCAACTGTGCACCGCCCGCGGCGTCCCCCTCGGCGATCTGGTAGCGGCGGCGGCCCGCGACACGGCCCTCGGGGTGCTACGCGGGGCGCCGGTGGCCGTGGACGTCATCTGCATCGACCGCGCCGGTACGATCGTGGGCCGCGCGGAACCCCGCGGCCCCCGGGCACGCTGACCCACGTCGCCGCGCGGGAGGCGGCACGCCCCGGTGCCGCGCGGGAGGCGACACGCCCCGGGTGCCGCGCGGCGGTGCCGACGGCTTCGGCCGCCGGTACGACACGCCGGGGAGTCGTACGGGCCGTCGCGCCCACCACGCTGCCGCCCAGGCAGAGGCCCTCGTCACCACGAACGCAGCATGCCAGGCACAACACGCCCAAGCGATGCCGCACACGGGACACCGCACGGACGCCCACTGCGCGCCACTGCGGGCAAGCACCGCACCACGCCGGGTGTGCGGATCGCCTCACTCACAACCCGCCCCGCCGCACACGGCGCCGCCACCTTTGCCACGCCGGACACGACGCGCCACGCGCCCACCGCGCACGCGAGGCCGCCCCCGGGCCCGCCGCACACTGGTCACCGCGCAGCCCGACACGCCAGTCCGCCACACACGGCGCCGACGCCATCGCCACCGCGGACTTGGCGCGCCGTGCGCGGTGCGGCACCACGCGGAACCACGCACGACGCGCGCCGGGGCGAGGGCCTCAGGGAGCGGCCGGGGAGCCGGGGGCGCCTGGGCGGGGTCTGGTCGGGGAGTAGAGGTGGCTGTCGGGGAACTGGGCGGCGGCCAGGGTGTGGCCGACGATGATGACCGCCGTGCGGACCACGCCCGCCGCCTTCACCTGGGGCGCGATGTCGGCCAGGGTGCCGCGCAGGACCAGTTCGTCGGGGCGGCTGGCCATGGCGACCACGGCGGCCGGGCAGTCGGCGCCGTAGTGCGGGAGGAGTTCGGCGACGACGCGGTCCACGTAGCGGGCGGCGAGGTGCAGGACGAGCAGGGCGCCGCTGCGGCCGAGGGTGGCCAGGTCCTCGCCGTCCGGCATGGGGGTGGCCTGCTGGGCGATGCGGGTGAGGATGACGGTCTGGCCGACGGTCGGGATCGTCAGTTCGCGCTTCAGCGCGGCGGCCGCGGCGGCGAAGGCGGGGACGCCCGGGACCACGTCGTACGGAACGCCGACCGCGTCGAGGCGGCGCATCTGCTCGGCGACGGCGCTGAAGACCGACGGATCGCCGGAGTGGAGGCGGGCCACGTCGTGACCCGCCTCGTGGGCGGCGACCAGCTCGGCGGTGATCCGGTCCAGATCGAGCTGGGCGGTGTCGACGAGGCGGGCGTCCGGCGGGCATTCGGCGAGGAGTTCAGCGGGCACCAGGCTGCCCGCGTACAGACACACCTGGCAGCGGGCCAGGGTCCGGGCGCCGCGCACCGTGATCAGGTCGGCGGCGCCGGGGCCCGCGCCGATGAAGTACACCGTCATCGTGTTTCTCCTTGAGCGGCTTCGACGGATCCCTCGGGATCGGCGGCGTCCCCGCCAGGGCCTCGGGAAGCGAGCGGTTTGGCGGCGGACCACTGGGTGACCGGCATCGCCTGCCGCCAGCCGGTGAACCCCCCGACCGGGGTGGCGTGGGAGACGGCGAGGCGGACGAGGTCGCCGCCGTGGCGGCGGTACCAGTCGGCGAGCAGCGCCTCGGACTCCAGGGTCACGGTGTTGGCGACGATCCGGCCGCCCGGCGGCAGGGCCGCCCAGCACGCCTCCAGCACTCCGGGGGCGGTCAGGCCGCCGCCGATGAACACCGCGCCGGGGGTGGGCAGCCCGGCGAGGGCGCCGGGCGCGGCGCCGGTGACGACGGTCAGCCCGGGCACACCGAGCGCGGCGGCGTTGCGGCCGATGCGCTCGGCGCGCACCGGGTCGCGTTCGACCGAGACCGCCCGGCAGGTGCGGTGGGCGCGCATCCACTCCACCGCGATGGAGCCCGAGCCGCCGCCGACGTCCCACAGCAGCTCGCCGGGGGCGGGGGCGAGCGCGGCGAGGGTGGCGGCCCGCACATGGCGCTTGGTCAGCTGGCCGTCGTGGTCGTACGCCGCGTCGGGCAGCCCCGGGGCGAGCGACAGCGGCCGGGCACCGTCCGCCGGGGCGCAGTCGACGGCGATGACGTTGAGGGGGTCGCCGGGCGGATGGGGCCACTCCTCGGCCGTGCCCTCCACACAGCGCTCCCGCGCGCTCCCCAGCTGCTCCAGCACCCGCATCCGGCTCGGGCCGAAGCCGCGGTCCCGGAGCAACCCGGCCACCTCGGCAGGGGTGTCGGCGCCCGCGCTGAGCACGAGCAGCCGCCGTCCGGCGTACAGTTCACGGTTCAGCGTGGCCAGGGGGCGGCCGACGAGGCTGACCACCTCGGTCTCCTCCAGCGCCCAGCCGAGCCGCGCACAGGCCAGGGAGACGGACGACGGATGGGGCAGCACCCGCAGCCGCTCGGCGCCCAGCAGCTCGGCCAGGGTGCGGCCGATGCCGAAGAACATGGGGTCACCGCTGGCCAGCACGGAGATCCGCCGCCCGGTGTGCGCGGCGAACAGCCCGGGGACGGCGGGGCGCAGCGGGGACGGCCAGGGCACCCGTTCGCCGGGGCACTCCGGCGGCAGCAAGCCCAGATGGCGCCGTCCGCCGATGACCACCTCGGCCGTGCGCAGCGCCTCGCGGGCGGCGGGGCCGAGCCCCTCCCAGCCGTCGGCGCCAACGCCGATGACGGTCACGGGGGGAGGCGGCGGCGGGCTCACGGTGGTCACCTTCGCGGGTCGGGGACGGTCCACGAAACTCTACTGACCTGCTACGACGCCCCGGCCCCCGGCTCCCGCTCCAGCCCGTGCTCCTCCACCTCGAGGTCCCGCTCCCCCGCCCGCTCCCGCTCCCGCTCGGCCAGCGCGAGCAGTTGCTCCACGGTCATGTCCTCGGGGATCGGCACCGGCGCCGGGGTGCGCAGCGGCGGCTGCCAGCCCTCGTCCGGGGCCCAGCGCCGTATGACCCGGGCCGGCGCCCCGGCCACCACCGCGTGGTCGGGCACCTCGCCCCGTACGACCGCGCCCGCCGCGACCACCACATTGCGGCCCAGCCGCGCCCCCGGCAGGATCACGGCGCCCGCGCCCAGCCAGCTGCCGGGGCCGATGTGGACGGGCGCGGAGCGTGGCCACTGGCGGCCGATGGGCTGCTCCGGGTCGTCGTAGGAGTGGTTGTCGCTGGTCACATAGACGTACGGGCCGCAGAAGACATCGTCTCCGAACTCCACGCACACGGAGGCGATCACATGGCTGCCCCGGCCCAGCACCACGCCGTTGCCGATGCGCAGCACCGGTTCCGGGCCGAGGTCCACATCGGGCATCATGCCGGCGGTGAGGGTCACCTGCTCGCCGATGACACAGTGCTCGCCGAGCTCGATCCACGGTTCGCCGAAGAGGGTGCCCTGGGGGAACGCCAGCCGGGTGCCGACGCCGATGCGGCCGAAGCGGTACGGGCCGGGGCGCTCGGCGGT
The DNA here is from genome assembly GCF_018035285.1 of Streptomyces sp. MK37H. NCBI lineage: Bacteria > Bacillati > Actinomycetota > Actinomycetes > Kitasatosporales > Streptomycetaceae > Streptomyces > Streptomyces sp. MK37H. Next base: position 5,198 of record NZ_JAAAYH010000156.1, read on the forward strand.
CACCGCGCCGGCCCGCTGTACGGCGCGCCAGCCGCGGTGGACCAGACTGGAAGTGACGCGTCCGCACCAGCCTCGCCAGGATGAGAACACGTTCTCGTTCTTCGGCATTCGCTCACCGTATCGGCCCGTCGGGAGAGCGTCTCCACCGGGAGACCGTCCCCCCGGGAGACCGGCTGCCTCAAGAGACCGGCTGCCTCAGGAGAGTGTCCGCCTCACCCCGGCGTCCCACGCCCACTCCCCCGCCCCGGCGCCTCGCGCAAGACGCAGTCGCCGCACAACCCGCCGCCCGGCACCCGGTAGTAGAGACAGCAGGTGCGGCGCCGATAGCCGAGCGGCGCGGTGCTCAGGGTGCCGGCGTCACTCAGCGGCGGGTGGTCGAGCTGGGCGCGCGCCAGCTCGACGGCCCGGTCCGCCGCCTCGGCGAGGCCGTGCGCCCGGCACCAGTCGTGCAGCACCCGCAGCGAACCGGTCAGCGCCGAGGCCGCGTTGCCCCACAGCAGCCGCCCCGAGACCCGGTACGCCCGCTCGACGGCGCGGTGCAGCGGCATCAGATGGACGAACGCCGCTGTGCCCAACTGGCCGGCGAGTCCTCCCGGTTCGCCCATCACGGACGGCGCGCCGGGCCACCACAGGTCGTCGGGGGCGACACGCCCGGGGTTCCACCACAGTCGGTCGGGCCGGAGGTGGGGCACCGCGCCGGAGAGGGCCGCCGGGCCGAGCGCGAGCGACCACACCCGGGCGGCGAGCCCCTGGAAGACGAGCGAGGCCGCGACCCTCGGCTCATCGGTGCGCAGACTCGCGGCGACCGCCTCGACACGGCCGCGCAGCACCGGCCCGGCGGCGCCCGCGCCGGTCAGCCGGTACGCCTCGCCGATCCGCGCGTACCCCTCCGCACCCGGATCGCCGCTGCCGGTGCGCAGCGCGAAGAACGGCCCGATCCGCGCCGCGTCCGGCGGCGGCGCCTCATCCACCGTCGGCCGGGACCTGAGGCGCTCCACCGTCGACCGGGCCCTGAGGCGCTCCACCGTCGACCGGGCCCTGGAACGCCTCCAGCAGCCGGTCCGCCGCCAGCGTGGCCGTCAGCGCGCCCTCGCGGACCCGCTGCTCCAGCTCGGGCCCGAGCCGCCGCACCTCGGGGTGGGCGTGCAGCCGCGCGAGCAGCTGGTCGCGCACCATCGACCAGGTCCAGTCCACCTGCTGGTCGCGCCGCTTGGTCTGCAGCGCGCCCGTGGCCTCCAGCACCCGGCGGTGCTGCTCCAGGCGCTCCCACACCACATCGAGCCCGGTGGACTCGCGGGCGCTGCAGGTGAGCACCGGCGGGTTCCAGGGCGCGTCCGGCGGCTGCAACAGCCGCAGCGCGCCCGCCAGTTCACGGGCCGCCGACTTCGCGTCCCGCGCGTGCGGTCCGTCGGCTTTGTTGATGGTGACCACGTCGGCCAGCTCCAGAACGCCCTTCTTGATGCCCTGCAGCTGATCGCCGGTGCGGGCCAGGGAGAGCAGCAGGAAGGAGTCGACCATGTTGGCCACCGCGGTCTCGGACTGGCCCACGCCCACGGTCTCCACCAGCACCACGTCATAGCCCGCGGCCTCCATGACAACCATGGACTCGCGGGTGGCGCGGGCGACCCCGCCCAGCGTCCCGGCGCTGGGCGAGGGCCGTACGAAGGCGCTGGGGTCCACCGCCAGCCGCTCCATCCGGGTCTTGTCGCCCAGGATGGAGCCGCCGGTGCGGGTCGACGACGGGTCGACGGCCAGGACCGCGACCTTGTGGCCGACCCCGGTGAGCATGGTGCCCAGGGCGTCGATGAAGGTGGACTTGCCGACACCTGGCACCCCGCTGATACCGATCCGCCGGGCCCCGCCGGTGTGCGGGAGCAGCTCGACCAACAGCCGCTGGGCGAGGTCGTGGTGGTCAGGGCGGGTGGACTCGACGAGCGTGATCGCACGCGCGATGTACGCGCGCTTGCCGTCGAGCACGCCCTTGGCATACTCCTCGATGTCGATCGTCCGTGGCATTACAGCCCGTGGCCGAGGTCGGCGGCCAGCTTCCGCACCAGGTCGTGGGCGGCGTCGGGGATGACCGTGCCCGGCAGGAAGACGGCGGCGGCGCCGGCCTCGTGCAAGGTCTGGACGTCCTGCGGCGGGATGACCCCGCCGACCACGATCGTGATGTCCTCGCGCCCCGCCTCGGCCAGCTGCTCGCGCAGCGCGGGCACCAGCGTGAGGTGGCCGGCCGCGAGCGACGACACGCCGACGATGTGCACATCGGCCTCCACCGCCTGCCGCGCGACCTCCTCGGGGGTCTGGAACAGCGGGCCGACGTCGACGTCGAAGCCCAGGTCGGCGAAGGCGGTGGCGATCACCTTCTGGCCGCGGTCATGTCCGTCCTGGCCCATCTTGGCGACCAGGATGCGGGGGCGGCGGCCCTCCTCGCGCTCGAACGCCTCGACCAGCGCGCGGGTGCGGTCCACGCCGGACGACGGTCCGGCCTCGTCTCGGTACACACCGGAGATCGTACGGATCTGGCCGGAGTGGCGGCCATAGACCTTCTCCAGCGCGTCGGAGATCTCGCCCACGGTGGCCTTGGCACGGGCGGCGTCCACGGCCAGCGCCAGCAGATTGCCCTCCAGGCCGGCGCCCGGCCCGGACTCGGCGGCCGCGGTCAGGGCGCGCAGCGCGTCCTGGCAGACGGCCTCGTCGCGCTCGGCGCGCAGCCGCCGCAGCTTCTCGATCTGCTGGGCGCGCACCACGGAGTTGTCGACCGCGCGGACCTCGATCGCCTCATCGCTGTCCACCCGGTACTTGTTGACGCCGATCACCGGCTGGCGCCCGGAGTCGATCCGCGCCTGGGTGCGGGCCGCGGCCTCCTCGACGCGCAGCTTGGGGATGCCCGCGTCGATGGCCTTGGCCATGCCGCCGGCCGCCTCGACCTCCTCGATGTGCTGCCAGGCCCGCCGCGCCAGGTCGTACGTCAGCTTCTCGACGTACGCGCTGCCGCCCCACGGGTCGATGACCCGGGTGGTGCCCGACTCCTGCTGGAGCAGGATCTGGGTGTTGCGGGCGATGCGCGCGGAGAAGTCGGTGGGCAGCGCGAGCGCCTCGTCCAGGGCGTTGGTGTGCAGCGACTGGGTGTGGCCCTGGGTGGCGGCCATGGCCTCCACACAGGTGCGCGCCACGTTGTTGTAGACGTCCTGGGCGGTCAGCGACCAGCCGGAGGTCTGCGAATGGGTGCGCAGGCTGAGCGACTTGGGGTTCTTCGGGTCGAACTGCTTGACCAGCTTGGCCCACAGCAGCCGCGCCGCCCGCAGCTTGGCGATCTCCATGAAGAAGTTCATGCCGATGGCCCAGAAGAACGACAGCCGGGGCGCGAAGGCGTCCACGTCCATCCCGGCGTCCAGACCGGCCCGCAGGTACTCCACACCGTCGGCGAGGGTGTACGCCAGCTCCAGATCGGCCGTGGCCCCGGCCTCCTGGATGTGGTAGCCGGAGATGGAGATGGAGTTGTAGCGCGGCATCCGCTGCGAGGTGAAGGCGAAGATGTCGGAGATGATCCGCATCGACGGCTGCGGCGGATAGATGTAGGTGTTGCGGACCATGAACTCCTTGAGGATGTCGTTCTGAATGGTCCCGGCCAGCTTCTCGGGCGGTACGCCCTGTTCCTCGGCGGCCACGATGTAGAGCGCGAGCACGGGCAGCACCGCGCCGTTCATCGTCATCGACACGCTCATCCGGTCCAGCGGGATGCCGTCGAAGAGCTGCCGCATGTCGTAGATGGAGTCGATGGCCACGCCCGCCATGCCGACGTCACCGGTGACCCGGGGGTGGTCGCTGTCGTAGCCCCGGTGGGTGGGCAGGTCGAAGGCGACCGACAGGCCCTTCTGGCCGGCCGCGAGGTTGCGGCGGTAGAAGGCGTTGGACTCCTCGGCGGTGGAGAAGCCCGCGTACTGCCGGATGGTCCAGGGCTGGTTGACGTACATCGTCGGGTACGGGCCGCGCAGATAGGGCGCGGCGCCGGGGTAGGTGCCCAGGAAGTCGACGCCCTCGAGGTCCTCGGCCGTGTAGAGCGGTTTGACCCCGATGCCCTCGGGGGTGTCCCACACCAGGTCCTCCACGCCCTTGCCCACGCTGTTCTGCAGCGCGGCGGCCCAGTCACCGGAGCCGGGCACCGGGCCTTCGGCCGGTCCGTCCAGATCGACCGCCGAGAAGTCCGGGATCTTCCCCGGCTCCACCGGAGAGCCCGTCATCACGCCACCCCCATGGTGTCCAGAGCCGAGGAGAGCACCTCGACCGCGTCGCAGCCCGCGAAGACGTATCCGTCCACTCCGGCCCGCTCGTACTCGTCCTGTTGTGCCCCCGGCCGTCCGGCCAGGTAGACCCGGGTCGCCCCGGCCGCCTTCAGTCGCTCGGCAACGGCGGCCGCCTCCTCCGCGTACAGCTTGTCGCTGGAGCACAGGCAGGCCACGCGGGCGCCGCTGGCGGTGAACGCCTCGGCGACCGTCTCCGCGGTCACCGTGACCGGCTCGTGGACCGCCTCGATCCCGCCCGCCTGGAAGAGGTTGGAGGTGAAAGAGGCTCGGGCGGTGTGCGCGGCCGCGGGGCCCAGCGCGGCCAGGAAGATCCTGGGCCGGCCGCCCTCGGCCGCCAGATGGGCGTCGGAGCGGGTGCGCAGCGCCTCGTACGCCTCGTCGCGGCGCACCCTCGGCAGTCCGCCGCCGGGCTGCTCGGGCGCGGGCTCGCGCTCGACGGGCCGCTCGGCGAGGTTCGGGAACTCGCTGACGCCGGTGATCGGCTCCTTGCGGCGGGCGAGGGCGCGGCCGCGGCGGGCCCAGGTCTCCGCGAGCCGGTCGCGGACCAGCCCGGAGGCGAGGGCCGCGGCCATGCCCCCGGCGCGCTCGATCTCCTGGAACCAGGCCCAGGCGGCGCGGGCGACGTCGTCGGTGAGCTTCTCGACGTACCAGGAGCCGCCGGCCGGGTCGATCACCCGGGCCAGATGCGACTCCTCCAGCAGGATCGTGGAGGTGTTGCGGGCGATGCGCCGGGCGAAGTCGTCGGGGAGGCCGATGGCGCTGTCGAAGGGCAGCACGGTGACCGCGTCCGCGCCGCCGACGCCCGCGGCGAGGGTGGCCACGGTGGTGCGCAGCATGTTCACCCAGGGGTCGCGCCGGGTCATCATCACCGGCGAGGTCACCGCGTGCTGGCGCTGGGCGCGCGCCTCGGAGGGCGCGCCGCACGCCTGCGCGACGCGCGCCCACAGGCGCCGGGCGGCCCGGAGCTTGGCGATGGTGAGGAACTGGTCGGCGGTGGCCGCGTAGCGGAACTCCAGCTGCGCGCAGGCGGCTTCGACGCTCAGCCCCTCCCCGGTGAGGGTGCGCAGATACGCTACGGCGGCGGCGAGGGAGCAGCCGAGCTCCTGGGCGGCCCCGGCCCCCGCCTCGTGGTACGGCAGCGCGTCCACGGCGAAGGCCCGCACCCCCGGGTGGTCGCGGTCGCAGGTCAGCGCGAGGTCGGCGGCGGCGGCCAGCTGCCCGGCCAGGCCCTCGTCGCGTCCGGTACGGGCCGCGAGGCCCAGCGGGTCCGCGCCGAGGTTGCCGAGCGCGGCGCCGGGCGGCACTTCGCGGCCGGCGTAGAGCCGCAGCAGGGCACGGGCGGCGTCCTCGAAGTCGGCGCCCGCGTCGAGGGCGACGGTGGCGAGGTCGAGATAGACCCCCTTCAGCGCCTCGGGCAGGGCGTCCACGGGCACCCCGGCCGCGCCGACGGAGAGCCAGACCGAACCGGCGCCGTTCTCCAGGTCGGCGAGGATCGCCTGGTTGGTGCGCGCCGGATCGGGGTGGGCGTGGCGCTGGCGCACGTCCCAGCCGGACACGGCGGAGCCCTCGGCCCGGCCGCCGCGCACGAAGGGCGCGAAGCCGGGGAATCCGGCGTCCTCGGGGGCGTCGTCGGCGGTGTAGAGGGGATGGACGGTGATTCCGTCCTCGAGTGCGGTCGCGAGGGCCTCTTCGGCCTCGGCGCCCACGGCGTCCGAGGTGCCGGTTTTACGCAGCACGCCTTCGACGAGGTGGCGCCATTGGTCTCGCGTCACTTCCGGGAAATCGTCGGCTAGGGGAAGCCCGTCGGGCAGGACCGTCATAGGAGGAGGCTAATGGGGTCCGCTAAAGCCGGAGCAGTGGTCAGGGCTGTGAGCTTACTCTCTAGTGATCTCAGGGGTGAGCCCTAGTGATCTCAGGGGTGAGCCTAGTGATTTCAGGGGTAGCGGCCGCCCACCGCCGGGGTGCGTGAGGCGGATGGGCCCGTCGCGCCCGAGTCGCGGCAACGGACCGGGCACACGCCCCACACCCCGCATGACGCTCCGGACACACAGAGGCCCGCCCGGTGCGACGGGGGATGCACACCGGGCGGGCTCGAAGACCTTTTTACCGCATCGGCGGGGGGTTATGCATCAAAAACCTGTTCGCTTCCCCCGTTCACCATGCGACAGGCAGCGAGATCAGGCCACGCGCGCGGATCGTCGGCCGCCACCGGAGCCGCTCCCTCGGGACGTCCAGCCGCAGCCCCGGGAAACGGCGAAGCAGCGCGGCCAGAGCGGTTTCCATCTCCATTCGGGCCAGCGGCGCGCCGAGGCAGTAGTGGATGCCATGGCCGAGCGCAAGGTGACCGGACCGGCCAAGATGTGGATTGAACTCGTCCGGATCCTTGAAGTGGGCCGGGTCACGGTGGGCCGAGGCCGCCGACAGCAGCACGGTCTCCCCGGCGGGGATGGTCACACCGCCGATCTCGATGTCCTCCAGCGGGAAGCGGCGGATCGCCAGCGACGCGGGGCCCTCGTACCGCGCCAGCTCGTCGAAGGCGGCCGTGAGACCGCTCGGATCCTCGCCCAGCTCCTGGAGGACCATGGGGTGGTCGAGCAGGGTGAGCACCGAGTTGGCGATGAGATGGACGGTGTTCTCATAGCCCGCGAGGAGGATGAGGAAGGCGAGCGAGGTCAGTTCGTCCTCGCTGAGCCTGCCGTCGCCGTTACCATCGCCGTCCCCGGCCTCGTCGTCACGGACCCGGATCAGATCCGAGAGCAGATCGTCCGCGGGCTCGGCGCGCTTCTTCGCGATCAGCTCGGTGTAGAAGCGCAGCATGCTGCCGACCGCTTCCTTCGCCGCCCGCGGCCGCGCCGGATCGGGGGTGATCAGGGCGTCGCTCCAGGCCCGGAAGTCGCGCCGGTCGCGCTGCGGGACGCCGAGCAGATCGCAGATGACGATGATGGGCAACTGCCCGGCGTAGGCGGCCAGGAGGTCCGCGCGGCCGTCGGGCTCGATGGCGTCGAGCAGCTCCTCGGCGACCCGCCGGACCGGTTCGCGCATCTTCTCCACGCGGCCGGGGGTGAACGCCTTGACCACCAGCCGGCGCACCCGGGTGTGGTCCGGCGGGTCCATGTTGAGCAGATTGGCGTCGAGGGCGGGCGGCAGGGAGAAGCCGCTGAAGTTGCCCGGCGCGGCGTGGCGCTTGTCCAGGGCGAGGCGCGGATCGGCGAACAGCCGCCGCACATCCTCGTAACGGGTCACCAGCCAGGCGGGGCGTCCGTCGGTGCCGGCGATCCGATGGACCGGGCCGGCCTCGCGCAGCTTGGCCAGGGCCGGGTGGAGGTCCTCGATCAGCGCGGCGGTGTCAACGAGCTCCGGGCCGTCCGTTCCGGCGGCGTTCGCGGTGTTCTGCATGGATCCCGACTCTAGGCCGTGGCGTCCCCGGTGCCTGGACGGGTGGGCCATTCCAGCCCGTCCAGGCGATGTGCACGCCGGTGGTGAATGGTGGTGGCCGGGAGGCGGCGCCGGGGCTGAATCTCCCCGGCGCCGCCTGTGCCACGGGCGGCCCCGACCCCCGTCCAGGGCCACCTCGTCTGTGATCCCCCCGTTCACCGCCGCTGGGCGGCGGTCTCCTCTCTCAGTTCCGCGAGCACCTCGTCCACCAGCGGCAGGTGGTAGACGTCGGCGACACGGGCCAGATGCTCGTGCTCGTCCACCAGTTCGGCCCCTGTCGTCACCACCACGCTGTCCGCCGCGGATTCCGGCACATGTCCGTCTGCTTGATTCAGCAAACCGCGTCTGAGCGCCGCTGCTTCCACTACGGCAGCAAGTTGCCAATCGTCGAGTCGCGCCGCGCCGCCCTTGACATGCGCAATCTCCAGCGCGCGGGCCTCCACATGACGCCGTACGCCGCGCTGGACGTCCCGGATCTCCGCCATCTGACGGTTGGCCCGCCACTCCAGATCCGCGAACGGCCACCAGCCGGTCCATCGGGACTGCCCCATGGACACCTCGGGGGCCTGCTCGGTGACCTCCCGCCACAGCGGCCGCAGCCTCCGGAAGCGGCGCCACGCGGAGGCCCGCGGGCCCACGGCGGGGATGGCGAAACCGGCCAGCACCAGGAGCGCCGCGACGGACGCGGTCAGCGGGGCCACTCCGTTGGAGAGCCAGTACAGCTCATGGCCCGCCCAGGAGAAGACGAAACCGATCAGCTTGCAGGCGCAGTACGCCAGTCCCAGCCAGCATCCGGCGGCCAGCACCCGCAGCCCCCGGGCCAGCCATGAGCCGCGCAGGGTGGCGGCATAGCGCGGGCACAGGATGCCGAGCCCCGCCAGACCGGCTCCGAAAATGGCCAGATACAGCACCAGGAAGAGGACCACTCCGGGGGCGTCGGCGTAGGCGGTGCTGAAGTCGCGGGGGTGCTCCACGGCGTCCGGACGGCCCACCGCGAAGCCGACGATGGCCACGGTCCACGCCACGGCCACGACGGCGACCACCGCGCGGGGCGGCACCGCGGAACCCGTCCAGCGCAGCAGCAGCACCAGGGCGCCGGTGGCGAACACCACGACGGAGGAGTAGAGGAAGACCATGGCGAGATTGGCGACGCCCACCAGCCCGTCGAACCAGCGGTAGACGCTGGGCGCGGAGAGCAGGAACACGTTCGCCACGGCCGCGGTCATCACACACGCCAGGCCGAGATCGGCGTTGCCGCGGTCGCGGAACCAGGCCCGGGCCTTGTAGCCGGCCATCGCCCACGCGGCGGCGCCGAAGCACAGATAGACGAGGTCAAACACCGGCGTCACCGCCCGGTTCACCGCGTACGCCATCGGTACGGTCAGCCCCGTCGGTACGCACATGGCGCAGCGCCGGGCCCAGCGCCGCGGCGAGTTCGGCCGCCCGGCCCCGGAGCGGCAGCCCGTGGTCCGGCGAGGTCGGCACCACACGCTCCATCAGGAGGGTGCCCAGCACCTCGGTCTCGCGCTCGGTGAGGTTGTCGTAGCAGTGGTGGCGGGCGAAGTCCGGGGTCATCCCCAGCCGGCGCATCGCGGTGGTCACATCGACCGACGGCGTCCACATCCGCAGCGCGTCCTCGGTGACCGCCGGGTCCTGCTCGTGTCCGAGCAGCAGATGGCCGATTTCATGCAGCACGATGTGGATCTGGTGCCAGGGGGACGTCCTGAGCTCGTAGAAGATCCAGTAGTCCTCGTCGGTGGAGGCGGTCATGCCCGAGACCACACCGCCCAGGCTCATCGGCACCAGATGGACGGGGCGTCCGACGCGGCGGGCCACGAGGTCGCACAGACCGGGCAGGTCGGTCGAGGCGGGCAGCCCGAGCTCCTTGATGAGCTGCTTGCACCGCCGCCGTATCCGGCCCACTCGCATGCCTGTACCACCCTCGTTTCCGGTCCGCCGCCAGGAGGAGAACAGTTCCGGGTCATCGACGGCCATTCGTCGCCTCGCCGTCCGGACCGCCCGAACCGTCCGCCTCTCCGGCGCCGTTCGTACCGGGCGGCTCGGGCGGAAGGTTCATCTGCTGCCGGAACTGGGAGATGATCGTGGTGAGACTGTCCTGGACCTCTGGCGGGAGGCCCACGGAGCGCAGCGCGATGCTGCGGACCCGCTTGTCGCGCATGGCGACGAGGAACCGTACCTCCTCCTCGACCCGCTCCGCCTGCGAAGGCGACAGATCGCCCAGCAGATAACCGACGGGCACGGCGAAGAACTTGGCGAGCGCCCGCAGCACATCCGGGCTGGGGTTGGTGCGCCTGCCGTTGCGCAGCATCGACAGATACTGCTCGGTCAGGCTCACCCCGCCGTACTCCTCGCCGCCGCTGATCTCCTCGGCGACATACGCGTTGGTGTACGGCGCGCCCGGCGGGTGCATGGTGGTGAACAGGTAGTTGAGCCGGTCCGCCAGCGGGCTGCCGGCCGTGCCCGGTGTCCTGTCGGCACCCGCTGCCATCTGCGCCCCCTCACGGCTGCTCCCGGGCTCGCACACCCTCACGGTTGGTTAAGGCGGACGACGCCGCGCGATGCATCTTGCCATGTGCGTCGCGCGGTACACCAGCCCGGTCCCGCATCGTGGGGGTGGAGGACTTAACTACCAGTTGGTAGCTGAGCCAGAAGGGTGATCCGTCAGGCGAGGGAGGCGACCGGTCGACGACCGGGATGTCCGCTTGTTGCCAGCGGCCGCGGCCGGGGGACCGGTGCCCTCCCTCACTCTCAGCGCAGGCGCCGGGCCATCAGTCCACGCTCTGGAGGATGTGCGGCTCGGCGAGGTCGTCCTCGTAACCGGCGAGTCGAATCGGCGCGGAACGCGCCCATACCTCCAGACTGCCCACCTCCACGGCCTGCACGAACCGCCCGCTGTTATCGGCGCGCCCGTCGTCGCTCTGTGCTTGTTCGGGGGTCACCGCACACTCCCTCGTGTCGGCTGAACCGGATCTGTCGTCAGATTAACCAGCGCCTGAACGCTCCGCGCGTCGATTCTCAGGGAGTGGACAACGAGCCGCCGCCGGGACCGCGTTCCGCGCCCGGTGGCCGCGGGGAGCCATCCGTGGTGAGCTGGTACGTACGGGATCCACCGAACTCGTCTCACTTGGTGGACAGCGCGGTATCCCAGGCGACATGGCCGTCGGGGCGCACCAGGACCGTCCGCCGCCCCGCCCAGCCGTCATGGGTGGTGGTCGGGCGCGCGGTCACGGCCCGTATCCGGTCCGGGCTCCCGGCGATCGCCCCGGCGGTGGCGAGGGCGTCGCCCGGTTCGCGTCCCGCATCGCCCTCCGAGCCGAGGTGGAGCAGCACGAAGCGCCCGTCGGCCAGGAGCGGATACAGGCTGGGCTCGGGCGCGCCGTCCAGCCCGAGGTCGGGCGCCCGGGTGTCGGTGAGCCGGTCGGCCGCCGCGTCCGCCGGGTAGGCCACGTCCAGGGCGGAGAGTTCCCCGGCGAACTGCCGGTTCACCGCCGGATGGGCGGCCAGGAACCGGCCGAACACCGAGCGCAGGGCCTGTACGTCGGGCGTGTGCGTGGCGCCGAGCACGGTCTGGGCCTGGGTGTTCTCCAGCAGCGCGGCCCCCACGGGGTGGCGCTCGGCGTGGTAGGTGTCCAGCAGCCCGTCGGGCGCGCGGCCCTGGCACCCGGCGGCCAGCTTCCACCCGAGATTGAAGGCGTCCTGGAGCCCCACATTGAGGCCCTGGCCGCCCATGGGCATGTGCATATGCGCCGCGTCTCCGGCGAGCAGGACGCGGCCGTCGCGGTAGCGGGCGGCCTGCCGGGCGGCGTTGCCGAACCGGGACAGCCAGCGGGGTGCCCGCATCCCGAAGTCCGTGCCCGCGACCTGGCGCACATAGCCGCGCAGCTCCTCGAAGGTGAGCGGCCGGTCGGCGGGGATGGTGAGGGACTCCCTGGTGGAGCCCGCGATGCGGTGGTGTCCGCCGGCCAGCGGGACGATCAGGAAGCCCCCGTACTCGTTGTCGACCGAGGGGACCGACGGCGGCGCGTCGAGCACCACATCGCCGAGGAAGCCGGTGACCGTGGCCCCGGTGCCGGGGAAGTCGATCCCGGCGGAGGTCCGTACGACGCTCCCGGCCCCGTCGCAGCCCACCACCCACGCCGCGCGCAGGGTGTACGTCCCGTCGGGGCCCGCCACGTCCACCTCGGCGCCGTCCGCGTCCTGGCGCACCTCCAGCGCCCGGTGCCGCCAGTGGATCTCCCCGCCCAGCGCCCGCAGCCGCTCCTCCAGCAGCTGCTCGGTGCGGAGCTGCGGCAGGACCAGCGTGTACGGGAAGCGGGTGTCCAGCACGGAGAAGTCCAGCCGGACCGGCAGCCCGCCGTAGTGCCCGGTGGGCATGGGCACGCCCTCGCGGAGGAACGGCTCGGCGAGACCGCGCATCGCCAGCACTTCCAGGCTGCGCGGATGCAGGGTCAGCGCCTTGGAGTGCGGGCTGCGGGCGGCCGCGCGCTCGATCACGGTGACGTCCACGCCCACCAGCCGCAGCTCGGCGGCGAGCAGCAGCCCCACGGGTCCGGCCCCCACCACGACGACGTCGTTCACCACACCATCTCCCTCGCTCTGCCCGAATCCCGGCCTCTTGATCCAGGATCAATGACCTGGCCCCAGTAGACTTGATCCCGGATCAAGACGCAAGCGGAGGGAGAGCGACGGCATGGGCCTGGACCGCACGGCCGTGGTGACAGCGGCACTGGAGCTGCTCGACGAGGCGGGGCTGGACAAGCTCACGATGCGCAAGGTCGCCGAGCGGCTGGGCGTGCAGCTCAACACCGTCTACTGGCACGCCTCCAGCAAGCCCCGGCTGCTGGAGCTGATGGCCGACGCGATGCTCGAGGGATGCGCCGACGCGCCGCTCCCGGAGCCCTGGGACGAACGGGCGCAGACGCTCGCCCACCGCTATCGCGCCGCACTGCTGTCCCGCCGGGACGGGGCCCGGGTCGTGGCCGGGACGTATGTCGCCGAGGAGCACACCCTGCGCTTCGCGGACGCCATGACGGGCGCGTTCCTCAGCGGTGGCCACGGCCCCGCGGAAGCGGGCTGGCGGACCTGGTCGCTGGTGTACTTCACACTCGGCCTGACCCAGGAGGAGCAGGCCGCCCAGGGCATCGGCGGCATGGAGCCGCTGCTGCGGGCGGCCACCGCCGAGCGCTTCCCCTCCCTCGCCGCGGTCACCGAACACTTCGGCGACTTCGAGCACCGCTTCCGGCATGGCATCGGGCTGATCGTCAGGGGACGGGAAGCGAGAGCGTAACCCGCCCGCTTCCGGGCCAGGAGATCCGAGGTATTGCCGCGCCCGCACTCGCGCGGGCGCCATTTCCGCCCGCCACCCTCGCCGTCCATCCGATGTTTATGACGCCCGAGGGGTTCC
>NZ_JAAAYH010000157.1:0-18307 GCF_018035285.1 Streptomyces sp. MK37H
CTGCGTCCGCCGATGCCCTGGTGTCGATGGCGCGCCCGCGATGAGTTCACGGGCGCGCCACCGGCTCAGCCGTGTGTGCCCTCCAGCCGACCCCTCCCCCGGACCGTGAAACCGGTCGCGGCCTGCTGCTGGTGGAGGCGCTCGCCGACCGCTGGGGCGCCGAGCCGCACCATCCGGTGGGCAAGACGGTGTGGGCGGAGCCGGACTCGCGCCCCGGCTGATCACGGTCGCCGGGCTCTCCCGGCCCCGTCAGGCTCCATCGGAGGACTCAGCACGGGCATCCCATACACCGGTAGCGGCGGTCTTGCGGGCGTACTCCGCGAAGTCATGGGGTGGTCGGCCGAGAATGCGCTCGACGGTGTCGGTCACGTTGGCCCTGCGGCCGTCGAAGACCTCGACCATCAGGTTTGCCAGTCGCGTCGCGTACTCGGTCGACACACCTCGTCCGGTCAGCGATGAGACGAACTGCTCAAGTGTGACCGGCAGATAACGAATCTCCCTGCGGGTCACCCTCGCTATCTCGCCGACGGCATCGGCGAAGGTGAGCAGTCGTGGCCCGGTCACTTCGTGGATCTGGCCGGCATGACCGTTCTCGGTCAGCGCCGCGACGGCGACATCCGCGATGTCCTCTGCGTCGGTGAACGGTTCCGCCGCATCGCTGACCGGAAGTGACACCACACCGGCCCGGAGCAGTTCTACGAGGAACGCCTCGCTGAAGTTCTGCGTGATGAACCCCGCCCGCACGATGGTCCACTCCGCACCCGACTCCCGCACCGCCTTTTCGCACCGCTCGGCCTCGGCGGCACCACGGTCAGCGAGCAAGACAAGACGCCGGACGCCGCAAGCCACCGCGAGGTCCGCGAAGGAACCCACGATCCTGGCCGCGCCAGGGAACGCCGCATCAGGATAGAAGGCCACATAAGCCGCGTCCGCGCCTCGCAGGGCCGGTTCCCACGTGGTGTCGTCCTGCCAGTCGAACGGCGGCTCAGCACGCCGTGAGCCAACCCGTACCGGCACATCACGCGCTACGAGCCCGGACACGACCCGGCGTCCAGTCTTGCCTGTTCCCGCGAGGACCAATGTTGTTCGCGCAGTCAATGTCATGTTCCACAGTCCACCGGCATGCCGGACTACGGGCCATGGTCGAGCCTCGCAGGTCCATCATCGTGCGTCTTACACTGCGCCGGTGGACCCTTTGTCGACCTTGTTGGACGGAGTCAGGGCCAGGGGCGCATTCGTGCTGCGGACCGTCCAGAACCCACCCTGGTCGGTGCAGGTGCGAGACGGGGCACCACTCAGCGTAGTGGCCATCCTGCGAGGGATGCCCTGGGTTGTGCCCAGCACTGGTGACGCGGTGCGACTGGACGCAGGCGATATCGCGATCGCGCGTGGCCCGGACGCGTTTACCTTCGCCGATAATCCCCGCACTCCGATCCAGGTGGTCATTCAGCCCGGCCCCCGACGGACAACCTCGGCCGGCACGGAGCTGCCCGAGGTCGCGGGCATGGGTGCGCGCACCTGGGTCAACGGCGTGCGGACTCGCGACGACGGCGCGGATGGTTCGTCGGTGCTGCTGATCGGCAAGTACCGGGGACGGGGCGAGATCGCTACGCACCTGCTCAGCGCGTTGCCGCCGCTTCTGGTCATCCCCGGGGCCGCCCACGTCGAATCGGCGATGGTGTCGCTACTCGCTGAGGAGACCGTGCGAAACGAGCCGGGCCAGGATCTCGTACTCGATCGATTTCTGGATCTCTTGCTGGTCGCAAGCCTCCGCGCATGGTTCTCCCGGCCCGATGCCGAAGCGTCGGCCTGGTATCGAGCCAACGGGGATCCCGTTGTCGGGACCGTCCTGCGGCTCATACACGGCCACCCGGGCCATCCCTGGACGGTGGCCGCGCTCGCCGGGCGGACCGGGGTGTCCCGAGCGACATTGGCCCGCCGATTCACCGACCTCATTGGTGTGCCACCAATGGCATACCTCGCCGAGTGGCGAATCGACCTGGCCGCCGATCTTCTCAGGGAGTCGGACGCCACGATCGGCTCCGTAGCCCGTCAGGTTGGTTATGGCAGCGCATTCGCGCTCAGCACCGCTTTCAAGCGCGCACGCGGGATCAGTCCACAACGCTACCGCGACCGGACATGACCGGTGCTGAGCTTCGCGCTCGGCTTCCTGACCTCGTATGTCAGGGGCTCTTGCCGGACGCTGCCACCCAAATCTGTCGACCAGACATGAGGAGGCCCCGCCCCATGGTTGACGAGTACCACAGGGCGGCGGCCCTCGCCATCCGTACGGGCAGGGCCGCCGCTCCGCCGGACATCTGGGGCCCGGCCCATGCGGTGCCGGATCCGGCCGGCCGGTCACGGTCAAAGCTCGGCGAGTTCCGCGCGCAGCCGTACCGTCTCCGCCGGGTCCCAGCCGTCGTGCGGCACCGACGACAGGAGCAGCCGGGTGTACGGGTCCTCCGGGGTGTCCAGCACCCGGGCCGTCTGGCCCGTCTCGACCGCGCGGCCGCGCCGCATCACCAGCGTGTCGTCCGTGATGTGGCGTACGACGGCCAGGTCATGGCTGACGAAGACCAGGGCCACACCGGTCTCCCGGCGGATGTCGGCGAGCAACCGGAGGATCTGCGCCTGGATGGACACGTCCAGCGCCGCCACCGCCTCGTCCAGCACCAGCACCTCGGGTTCCACGGCGAGCGCACGGGCGATGGCCAGCCGCTGGCGCTGCCCGCCCGACAGACCGCGCGGGCGCGCGTCGCCCTCCCGCTTGCCCAGGCCCACCTGGTCCAGCAGCTCCTCGATCCGGCCGGCGGCGGCCTGCCCCTCGTACCGGCCGTGCAGCCGCAGGGCGGTGTGCAGGCACTGACGCGCGGTCAGGCGCGGATCGAGCGATACGTACGGGTCCTGGAAGACGATCTGGATCTCGCGGGCGCGGCCCAGCCGTGCGGCCCGGCGCGCACCAGGGCCGAGTAGCCGTCCGCCGCCCCGCCGGCCCGGTGTGCGCTCCCGCCCGTTCACCGTGATGGTCCCCGCGTCCGGGCGCACCAGGTCCACCAGGATCCGGGCCACCGTGGTCTTGCCGGAGCCGGACTCCCCGACGATGCCCAGCGAGCCGCCCGCCGGGACGGAGAACGAGACGTCGTCCACGGCCGTGGTCCGGCCACCGCCCGGGAGCGCATAGCTCTTGCGCAGCCCCTGTACGACGAGTGCGGGCTCGGTCATGCGCTGCTCCTCGATACGAGTTCCAGTCGGCGGCAGGCCGCGGAGCCGCCGTCCGCGAAGCCGTCCTCATCCGATCCGTCGCCGTCGCCGCCGAACGGGACGGCCACCGGCGCCCAGGTCTCGCACTCCGCCTCGGCCCGTGCGCAGCGCGGGAGGAAGGGGCAGCCGGTGAGGGCGTCGGACAGGGAGGGCGGGCGGCCGGGGATGGGCCGCGGTTCGCGGTCGTCCCCCAGGCTGGGCGAGCATTCCAGCAGACCGCGGGTGTAGGGGTGTTTGGGGTCGGCGAACAGCCCGTGGGCGGGCTGCTGCTCCACCACACGGCCCGCGTACATCACATACACGCGGTCGCAGTAGGCGGCCGCGAGCGGCAGGTCGTGGGTGATGAAGAGCGTCCCGAGGCCGCTGCCGGCCCGCCGCCGCTCCTCCTGGATGGACCGCAGCAGGGCCAGGACCTCCGCCTGGGTGGTCGCGTCCAGCGCGCTCGTCGCCTCGTCGGCGAGGAGGAGGTCGGGGTCGGTGGACAGGGCGGCGGCGATCACGACCCGTTGCAGCATCCCGCCCGACAGCTCGTGCGGGCGCTGCCGCATCCGGCGCTCGGGGGCGGACAGCCCCACCGAGGCCAGCAGCTCCGTCGCCTTCGCCACCGCGTCGCGCCGGGACAGGCCCAGGACCCGGGTGAGCGGATCGGTGAGGAAGTCGCCGATCCGGCGGACCGGGTTCATCGCCGAACGCGGGTCCTGGAAGATCATGGAGACGGTGCGGGACCGGTGCCGGCGCAGCCGGGCCGGGTCCATGGCGAGCACGTCCTCGCCGTCCACCCGTACCGAGCCGGAGGCCCGCGCCCCCTCGGGGAGCATGCGCAGCACCGCCCGCGCCGTCGTGGACTTGCCCGAGCCGGACTCGCCCACCAGGCCGACCACTTCGCCCCGGCCGACCCTCAGCGACACCTCGGCGAGCATCGGCCGGGCGGCCGCACCGGCCGGCAGTTCGATGGTGAGATCCTCGATGTCCAGCAGCATCGCCGCCTACCTCCCCTTGCCCAGCCGGTCCGAGACCCAGACCCCGACGATGTTGAAGGCCACCACGACGGCGGCGATGGCCGTGCCCGGTACGAGGGCCGGCAGCAGCGCCCCCCGCACCACGGCGTCCTGCCCCTCCTGCACCATCAGCCCCCAGTCGATCGAGGGCGATCCGGCGCCGAAGCCCAGATAGCTGAGGGTGGCCAGGCTCATCAGCCCCTCGCCGAAGAGCACCACGAGATAGCCGACGATCGCCCCGGCCAGATTGGGCACCAGATGGCGCACGCAGATCCGGGTCCCGCTCATGCCCTGCACCCGGTAGGCGTCGATATACGGCTTGGACCGCTCGGCGAGGGCGAGGCTGCGGGTGTACCGCGCGATGGTGGGCGCGTACGCGAGCCCCAGGGCGATGATCGACGTGGTGAGGCCGTCGCCGAAGACCGCGATCACCAGGACCACGAACAGCAGCCCCGGGAAGGCGTACATCACATCGGTCACCCGCGAGAGCAGGGTGTCCACCCAGCCGCCGCGCCACGCCGCGACCGTGCCCATGGTCACGCCGAGCAGCGCGGCCAGCGCGAGCAGCGCCAGGGGTGCCAGCAGGCTCGACCGGGTGCCGTACAGCACCCGGGAGAGCAGGTCCTGCCCCGAGGCGTCGGTGCCCAGCGGATGCTGGGAGGTGGTCCCCGCGAGCGAGGCGGACAGGTCGACCGCGTCGGGCGCGTGCGGGGCGATCAGGGGAGCGCACACCGCCGCCACCACGACCAGGGCGAGGAAGCCGCCCGCGATCATCACCGGCACCGGGCGCCGGGCCCGTACCCGCACCGGGATCAGCGCCCCGGCCGTCACCGTCGTCATGCGGTCTTTCCTTCCGGCTTGCGTCCCCTCGGCTGCCCGCCGGGCGAGACCCGGGGGTCGATCAGGGGGTGGACCAGGTCGACCAGCGTCGTCACCACGACATAGCCGATGACCATCAGCAGCAGCACCGCCTGGGTGACCGGGAAGTCATGCGTGGTGATCGCGCTCACCAGCAGTGAGCCGATCCCGCTGAGCCCGAAGGCGGTCTCGACCACCACCGTTCCGGCGAGCATGCCCGCCATGACGAGCCCGCACATGGTGACGATCGGGCCGAGCGCGTTGCGCAGCACATGCTGGACGACGATCTGGCGTTCCGACTGTCCGGAGGCGCGGGCCGCCTCCACATGGTCGGAGGCGTACGCCTCGGCCATGGCCTGCCGGGTGACCCGGCTGATCACGGCGAGGGCGCTGAGGGCGAGGGCGAACGCGGGGAGCGTGAGATGGTGCAGCCGCCCGGTGAGCCCCTCGCCCTGGCCCGTCACCGGGAACCAGCCAAGACGCACCCCGAACAGGGAGACCAGCGCGATGGCCGCCACGAAGGCGGGCACCGAGGCGGCGAGCGTGGTGCCGCCGACCACCGCCGAGTCCACCCAGCCGCGGCGCAGCGCCGCCAGCACTCCGGAGCCGACGCCCAGCACCACGAAGAACACCGTGGCGTAGGCGACGAGCTCCAGGGTGGTCGGCAGCCGCGCACCGATCAGGTCGGCCACATGGTCGCGGTACTGGAACGACCGGCCCAGGTCGCCCTGGAGACCGTCCCACAGCCACCGGCCGTACTGGACGACGAGCGGATCGTCGAGGTGGTGCTCCGCGCGGACCGCCGCGAGCTTCTCCGGGGTGAGCTCCTGTCGGCTGCCGGAGAGGAGGACGGCGGGGTCCCCGGGGGCCGCGTAGACGGCGGCGAAGATGATGAACGAGGCGGCGAGCAGCGTGGCGAACAGGCCGGCGATCCGCCGCGGCAGTCCGCGGATCATGGTGTCAGCCCTTCTTCGTGCCGAGATCGGCGGCCCACGGGTAGTACATCGACACCATGGACGCCGGCGCGCCGGTGTACTTGTCGCCGAGCACCATCACCGACGGCACCTGCACCAGGGGGATCCACACCGCGTCGTCGGCGAACTTGGTCTGCGCGTCGATGACCAGCTTCGCGCGCTCGCGGTCGTCGATGGTCTGCTGGGCCTTGCCGACGAGGGCGTCGTAGCCCTTGTCCGAGTAGCCGAGCCAGTTGTTGGCGTTGCCGGATATGCCGTTGTCGTAGAAGCCCGCCGGGTCGGCCTTGGAGATGTACCAGTCGACCGGGATCAGGTCGAAGCCGTTCCGGGACTTGGGGTCGGAGAAGAACTCGTCGTAACGGCTCGACGCGATCGTCTTGACGGTGACCTTCAGCCCGATCTTCTGGGCCGCGCCGCGCACCGCGTTGGTGATGACCGTCTGGCTCTCGCTGCCGTCGCTGGAGACGACGATCGGCTTCGAGGGCGCCCCGGCCCGCTCGACCAGCTTCTTCGCCCGGTCGATGTCGTCCGCGGAGGGCGAGGCGGTGTAGGCGGTGGAGTGTTCGAGGTCCTTCTGCGCCTTCTGGAACGCGGCCTTCTCATAACCCCAGGCCCCGGGGCCCACCGGGGTCGCCCAGGGTTCGGCGAGGCCGTTGAAGCCGGACTTGGCGATGCCCTCGCGGTCCATGGCCAGCGAGAGCGCCTTGCGCAGCCGGGCGTCCCCCAGCGCGCCGCTGTTGGTGGGGCTGAGCGACCAGGCGGTGGTGGACTGCCCGTAGTAGGCGCGCACCCCCTTCTTCTTGGACAGCACGGCGGCGGGGCCGGTGGCGGTCAGATAGGCGCCGTCCGCGGCGCCCGTGGAGATGGAGTTGACCAGGGCGCTGCCGGAGGCCCAGCGGAAGACGACCTCCTTCGTCAGCGGGCGGACGCTCTTGTCCCAGTAGTCCGCGGAGCGCTCGATGGTGAGGGAGGAGCCGGAGTTCCAGCTCTTCAGCCGGTACGGTCCGGTGCAGGCGTCGGGGTGGCCGGAGGTGCCGAAGTCGTCGCCCTGCTTCTCCACCGCCTTGCGCTCCATGATGATCCCGGCGTCACCGGCGAGGGCCTTGGTGAACAGGGCGCTCGGCTTCTTGAAGGTGACGGTGACCTGGTTCGCGCCGGTCTTGGCGATCGTGTCGACGTCCTCGTACTCGTCCGACTCGTTCATCTCCGGCCGGGCGTGCCGCTTGAGGCTCCACACCACGTCGTCGGCGGTCATCCGGGCGCCGTCGTGGAAGGTGACGTCGTCGCGGAGGGTGAGGACGAGCTTCTTGTCGCCGGTGTACTCGGCCTTCTCCGCCAGCCGCGGCGCGGTGGTCATATCGGGCCTGAGCAGGAGCAGCCGCTCGCAGATGTTGGCCAGCACGGTACGGGTGCTGCTGCCGCCCTGGGCGTCCATGTCCAGGGTGGCGGGCTCCTGCTCCACGAGCCAGTTCACCGTGGTGACCGCGCCGGATGCCTTCGGGGTGGTGTCGGTGAGCTTGAGCTTCGCGGGGTCGACGGACGCGCCGCCGGACCCGGAGGTCGCCCCGGAGCACCCTGCGGTGAACAGCAGGGCACCCACGAGGCCGACTGCGGTGGTACAGAGCTTGGTTCTCATGGCAGGCTCTCTGGTCGTTCGTGCGGACGTGAGGGGAGGCGTCAGTTGGGGGCGTGCGGACCGTCGTAGAGGTTCCAGGGCAGGTGCTGGTACTCGTGGTCGCAGGGGGTTCCGGGGGTCACGTGATAGTCACCGGTGGTCAGGTCCACGCAGGAGGACAGCAGCGTCGTCCACCACTTGACCTCGGGCTGCCGGGGGTCGGGGTGGGTGCACAGGCCCTCGGGGTGGCCGAGGTGGTCGGACATGGCCTGGTGGATCAGCTTGCGGGACTCGTCCGGCGCGCCGGCGTCGCGCAGCCGGCGCAGCCCGGCCTCGGCCCGGGGCACCCGGATCAGGGAGTCGGAGGACTCGGGGCGGTAGCGGGCCGCGAGCTGGACGGGGACGGTGGTCTGGTAGTGGTTGCCGTGGACGAGCAGCCCCTGCGTCGGATACATCCAGCCGTGTGCGCCCGGAGTGGTCTCCAGGTCGAGGGCGAAGCCCTCGCGGCAGGTCAGCAGGGCGTTGCTGGCGATGTGGCCGCGGGTGCGGCACAACACGTCGACCGCGTCGCTGATCGACTGGCTGTCCAGGACCCGGCGGCGGATCACGGTCTGGGGCAGCCCCACGGCGTCGTCGAACCGGCCGCCGAGGCCGTTGGCGTTGAGGGCGATGCCCGCGGAGTTGGCGCCCTGGCGGCCGATCTGCCCGGCCTCCACCTGCATGATCACGGTGGGGTGCGGGGGCTGGACGATCCGGAGCATCAGGACGGTGTCCGCGACGCCCGCCCGCCAGTCCCAGTTCTGGCCGCAGTAGACATGGCCGTCGCCGCTCGCCTCGCCCAGTACGGCGAAGGACGTGCAGCCGTCGGTCACCTCCCGGTCGTCCGTGACGTCCGCGACGGCGTCCGCCCGGGCCCGCATCCGGGCGAAGGTCTGGTCGTAGATGATCTCGCCGCGGGCGTTGAGCGCGAGCACGTCCAGGAGCCCGACGCCCGCCCCCTCGGCGATCCCGCCCATCTCCTCGACGAGTTCGGGGGCGTAGGCGCGCACCGGCTCCAGCCAGCGCTCGGCGCGCGCGGTGACCTGGTCCCAGGTGAGCCCCGAGGATTCGCCGAACGCCTCCTCGTAGTAGGCGAGCGCCCCGCCGATTCTGTCGCGCGCCGCCTCGCCGTACTGGCGGCCGCGCTCGGCCGGCGGGCCGGAGATCTCGACGGTGGGGATGGTGGCGGCTGTCATGGCACTCCTGTGTTCTGAGGCCGGGACCCACGAGGGGCTGTAATGTTTGTTTCAGAAATCAGCGTTCTTGGAACGGTGAGCCCAGATAGTAATGTCCGCCACAGGGAAGTCAATAGCTGTAATGAGCGAACCGAAAAGCGTTACCGGGACGACACGGCTGGCCGCCGCGGTCCGTGATATGTGGGGTGAGCTGTCCGCTTCCGAGCGGGTGGTGGCCCAGTACCTGGTCAGCGCCCCGCCGGAGAATCTGCTCTTCGCGAGCGCACAGGAGCTGGGTGCGGCCAGTGGCACGAGCAACGCCACCGTCGTCCGCGCCCTGCAGCGCCTCGGCTACGCCGGACTGCCCGCGCTCAAGAGGGAGCTGGCCGCCGGCTTCACCTCCGAGACCGCCCCCGAGGAGCGGCTCAAGCAGCGCATCGCCCGCGTCGGCCACGACCTGGACGAGATCAAGGACCGGGTCTTCGACGAGGCCGCGGAGCGTCTCGACCAGTGCCGCCGCCTACTGGAGACAGATGTGCTGAAGCAAGCGGTGCAAACGCTGGCGGACGCACGTGAGGTGGTCGCCTACGGCGTCGGCGCCTCGGAGCCGGCCGCCCGGCATCTGGTGCTCAAGCTGCGCCGGGCCGGCCGCCGGGCGCGCTTCGTCGGCGCCACCGGTTTCACCATGGCCGACGAACTGCTGAGCCTCGGCCGCGGGGACGCGGTGGTGATCCTCCATCCCGGCCGCCGGCTGCGGGAGTTCACCGTGCTCACGGATCGGGCGCGGGCCGTTGGCGCGGGCGTCGTGCTGGTCACCGACGTTCCCACGGGGCCGCTGGCCACCCACGCCGATGTGGTGATCAGCGCCCCGCACACACCCACCGGAATCACCGCGGAATCCCTGGCGGGGATCGTCGTCATGGACACCCTCGTGCTGGCGCTCGCCTCCCTGGACGAGGCCCGGGCGGTCGAGGCGTCCCACCAACTGACCGTGCTGAGGGGGCAGTTGATCGACCGGTCCGAGCCGCGGCCGCGCAAGGGCTGAGCGGGCGCGCGGGGTTTCTCAAGCGGGGTTTCTCAAGGGGAGGGCGCGGCTTCTCACCGGGAGGGCGGGCCCGCCGGGGAGCCCGCCGGGGAGCCCGCCGGGGAGAGCAGGGTGCCGAGCGGGCCGAGGTCGAGGTTGAGGTCCTCCGTCCGCAGGCCGTGACGGGCGCACATCTCCTCCATGCGCTGCTGGAGGATCATCAGCGTCATGCCGACGCGCTCCTCCTGCTCCTCCGTCAGATCGCCCTTGTCGACGCGGTGGAGCGCCTGGCGCTCCATCAGCTGACGCAGCAGCTCGACCACGGTCAGCACCAGCTTGGCCAGATCGCGCTCGACCGTGTCCGCGTCGGTGCGCAGCCGCTGGGCGGCGGCGCCGGAGGGGGCTGACATGCGCGGGTTTCCTTTCGTCGGGGCCTTGCGTCAGGGCAGCAGTGGGGTGGGGTGTTCGGCGTCGACCGGAGCGATGACCGCGCGCAGGTCGATCCGTACGAGATCGACGTCCGCGATGGACAGGACGAGGTCCCCGGTGAGCACGACCCCGCCCTGGAGCAGCCGGTCCAGCAGGTCGATCAGGGCGACCTCGCGGCCGGCGAACGCCCGTGCGTCCTCCTCGTCCAGCGCGCCGCCGCGCATACGGGCCTCGTCCAGCGCACCGCTCATACGGCCCTCGTCCAGCGCCCCGCTCATACGGGCTCCGGCCGGGCGGCCGGATCAGGCTCGGGCGGAAGGGCGAAGGAGTACGGCGCCCAGGGGCCGGTCACCTCGACGCGCACCCCGGGCTGCCCCTCGGCGGCGGCCAGGACGCGGGAGCGGAACTCCTCGGCGCGGTCGGCGGGCACCAGATACGCGTCGTTGGCGATGTTCTCGCCACCGGGCTTCCCGCCGCCCGCCGTCTCGCCGCCGGCCACCTGGGCGAGTTCGCCGCGCTGCGGCCGATGGGCGACCCTGCCCACCGCCACGCCCCCGGCCTCCTCGGCGATGCGCGCGGCCGTCCGCGCCGCCGTCTGCCAGGCTTCCTCGACGCCGCGCCGGCGCCGGCGGCGGGCGGCGAGATAGGCCCGGCCCGGGCTGAGGGCCGCCTCCCCGCCCGTGGCCTCGGCGCGCACCGCCGCGTCCCCCGCCAGGGAGTCCGTGGGGTCGGTGTAGACCTTGACGCCCCATTCGACATGCCCGGCGAGCCGCTCCAGCAGCGGCAGGAACTGGTCGCGACGCTCCTGGAGGACCCGCCGCACCCGGTCCTCGTCCCGGTAGACGGTGGCCAGCCGCAGCGGCAGTACGGCGCCCAGCGGCGCCAGCCCCGCCACCACCCCGTGGTGGCCGCGGGCCAGCGCCTCCAGCCGGGGCAACTCCTCCAGGCCCGCCCGCAGCGCGCCCTCCTCGAACTCCTCGGCCGGGACTGGGCCGACGGCCGCCGCCAGATCCCCGGTCTCCACGAGTCCCACCTGCTCGTCCGCCACCCCGCGCAGCGTGGCCACCGCCCGCGCGGCCTCCGGGGTGGGGCGCAGCACCGCGTAGGCGTACACCATGTGCTGTCGCCGTGCGCTCTCGGTCAACCGTCCACGCTCCTGTCCTCGGCCCGTGCCCGCAGCGCCGCGATCTCGGCGCGCAGCCGGGCGTTCTCCTCGGTGAGGGACCGCTCCGCGTCGTCGTCCTGTACGGCCCTGGTACGGGCCCGGGAGGACAGCGACGGATCGTGCTCCCACCAGTCGATGCCCATCTCCTTCGCCTTGTCGACGGAGGCCACGAGCAGCCGGAGCTTGATGGTGAGCAGCTCGATGTCCAGCAGGTTGATGCGGATGTCCCCCGCGATCACCACGCCCTTGTCCAGCACCCGCTCCAGGATGTCGGCGAGCGACGGGGCGCCCTCGGCGCCCTGGCCGTACGGGGTGGCGGGCAGGCGTGGCGGGCCCAGCCTGCCCGCCACCGGTTCTGTCGTCGTCACGGGGCTCGTCTCCGCTCGTCCGGCCGTTCCCGGCGTTCCAGCTGTGCCAACCGGTCGAGCAACTCGTCCTCACGGCGGTCGTACGCGTCCTCGTCGATCCGCCCGGCCAGCAGGTCCTGTTCCAGTTCGGCCAGGGCGCGCCGGACCGGCGCCGGGTCGTAGTACTCGCGCTCGGCGGCCGCGGCGATCTGCTCGGCGGCCCAGACGGTGGCGCGCACCGGCGCCAGCGGAAAGGTGAGCAGCCCGGTCAGCAGTCCCATGGCGCTCCCGCCCTCAGGCCACGAAGCTGTACGGCGGCAGGGGGCCGCGCAGCCGGAAGTCGTAGCCCTCTCCGTAGCCCTGCGCGAGCTGCCGCGCGGCCCGGGAGAACTCCTCGGCGCGCCCCCGCTCCACCAGGAACGAGGCGTTGAGGAAGTCGTCCCCGGCCGGGGAGGCCACCACCTTGCCGCGGGCCATCTCCGACAGCCGCCCGACGACCTGGTCGGCCAACGCCCGCTGCCGTGCGTCCAGTTGATGGGCCACCAGCTCGCCGAGGGCCACCCGGTCCGCGTAGGTGCCACCGCCGTCGCGGGTGCGTTCGTTGAGGCGCCGGGCGTCATCGGACTCGGTGAGCACCTCCCGCAGCAGATCGTCCTGCGAGCGGGCCGCCTTCAGGTTGAACTCCGCGGTGGCGTGCAGCTCCTCGAGCCTGCGGACGTACTCGGCGCGCTTGCCGTCCAGCGCCGCCGTCACCGCGGCGTCGTCGGGCGCCAGCATGCCGAACCGCATCGGCAGCACCGCGCCGTCCGCCATCAGCCGCTCCTGGACCTCCTGGTGGGCGGCGAGGTCACGGCGCTTGGGGCGCAGGTCCGGCGGCGCCGGGCTCACCACGCAGGCCAGCGGCCCGCCGGTGACCGCGCGCAGGGCGCCGGACACGCCGCCCACGGCCCGCAGTCCCTCCAGCCGCAGCGGATGATCGGACCCGGTGATCGCGTAGATGTAGAGGGACGGGGTCGAGGACGGGGACGGGGACGGGGACGAGGTCGGGGACGTGGTCGACATGGTCACTTGTCCTCGTCGTCGCGGTCGCGATCACGGTCGAAGACATCGCTGATGGCCCCGAGGGCGCCGCTGATCGCCCCCTCGGTCTTGCCCCGGGCGCCGCCCTCGACGATGTTGCCGACGATGTCGCTCAGCTTGTCCGGGGCCTTGCGGCCCGATTCCAGGTCGAGGCGGTTGCACGCCTCGGCGAAACGCAGATACGTGTCCACGCTGGCGATCACGATCCGGATGTCGATCTTCAAGATCTCGATGCCGACGAGGGAGACCCGGATGAACACGTCGATGACGAGGCCACGGTCCAGGATGAGTTCGAGGATGTCGAAGAGGCTTCCGGTCCCCGAACCGGTCGATGCGGTGGCAGGCAGCCCGCCGGTCTGCGTCATCACGGTCACGTGTGCTTCCTCTCGGTCGCGCTCGGTCGCCTGTCCGCGTCTGAATACGGGCGCGATGGCGGTGGCGTTCACCGATGCCGGCGCGTGTGACACATGGCGCGCGCACATGGAACGGCCCCGCGCCACGGACATCGCCAGCGCGAGGCCGTGGGAGGAAACCCGGCAAAAGAACGGCCGTGCCTGGTCCGGCTCCGGTGTCTAACGTCCGCGGTCGAGCTGACCGCGGGCGTAGCGGTGTTGCCGCTCATAGCCGAGGAGCTGCCCTTGTGAGTCGAGGGTCACACGGTAGGTGGCCATGATGGTCATGGTCTCGGGCACCCGCTCCAACTCCACGACCTCCACATCGGCCACCCATCCGTCCGGCGTGGGCTGCATCGCGGAAACCGCCTCCGGCGCGGTGCCGAGCAACTCCCCCAACTGCCGGGCGGCGCCCCGCATGGCCTGCGCCACGGGTACGCGGCGGGGCCGCGCGTCGGAAGTTTCGGAGGTGTCCGTGGGCGGTGTGTCCGGATCAATGCTCGTCATGGTCCTACCGTGCCAAGTCCTGTGGGTGCGTGGTGTGCGGATCCCCAAAGCGGCAACGCGGCAGCGCAGAGTTTCCCCTACCCGCCCCTCCCCAATGCTCCAGACGGGTAGTTCTGGAGTGATCGACAGTGGCGGTAACGCAGCAGGTCAAAGCAGTCTCGCACCCCTTGCGCTTCCCCCGGGGCATGGAGACGAAGTACGACGGTAGGGGTCGGCGCCGCTGAGACGCTGCGCGGGGTCCGGTGCATCCGGCTGTCGGTGCGGACGGACGAGACCACCAGCCCGGAGCGGCAGCGGGAGGCCGACGACATAGCGGCCGGCTACCTGGGCTGGTGCTTTCCGTCGCGCGCTCCGGCCACGCTCACGAGTTTCACAGCACAGATCAGAGGTGAAGCGATCGCCCCAGTCATCCAGGATGTGCTGAAGATGGGACACGCAGAACATGATCTCGGCGACCTCATTCATGAGGTCGCTGGTTCCCTCAAGTTGCACGTCAACCATGTGGAGTTGGAGGGCCTCAGCCCTTGTGTCAATTTCGGCAACCCTCTGCTCTCTATCCCCTCGGGTAGAGGCTGGGACGTCCCGTTGCCAACGCGCCCACGAGCGCGCCTAGAACGGCGGCCAATCCCTGATCCATGATTCCCCGTTCGCATTGTCCTGTCGAGCATCGACCCTCCGTTCCCGCCCACCATGGCATGTACGGAGGCTCAGCCTCTCACCGGTTACTCGGCTTGCGATTGGCCAGCGCGGGAATTGCGGCGATGGAGTCAGGTGCAAGGTGTTCCCAGATGATTCCGGGGGGACGTGGGTGGGGTGGACACTCGATAGTTTCTTCTGGGGTAACAATAAGGTCCACTCGAAAGTCGTGTTCGGACTCGGGTAGCACTTCTTTCACCACTTGGAGAGGGTGAACCGTAGTCGCAATAAGCGTGTTCGGGCCGATGAGGCCAGCTTCCTGCAAGAGGGCTACTTCAATATCGGAGTATCCGGCGCCTTTCCCCAGCCGTACACCCTTTGAGTTAACGGCAACACTTCCACACACAATCAAGTCAACGGCCGGCATCTCATGCACGCCTACCTGCCGCGCGACTTTTGCTGCTGTTCGCCGTTCGGCGGCTTCGATCGGCGGAATACTGAGATTTTCAGGGTCCAAGAGGTAGAAAGGATTCTCCGTCGCCAGCTTCGGCGATGCCATATAAATCCGTTTGCCCTCTTGGAGCGCCCGTGCACGTACAGGCAACTGGGCTTTGTCTGGAACCGCCTTGATGACGCTTGCAGCCTGCCAGGCAAGATGTTCAGCGAGACGGGCAGCGGCAGAGTCCGCACCGATGAAAGAAGGGATACGGCCCGTCACGTCCCCGTGCGTGGGCTCCAGCTGAGCCCAGACGCGTTCGCGGACGGCTTGTTTGGCACGCTGAACTTGCGCCCTATCCATCGATGCCTCTTTCTGCCTATGCGGATGCAATGAGATTCAGAAGCCGGTCATTGAGTTCATGCACTACCGGCACGGCTCGCCATGGTTGCAGTTCACGACCTGCCTGAAAGATGAGGTTCAGCCCGCCGCCGCCACGGTTGCGTTCTACAACGTCAATCGCTTTGCCGAGCGCACTCGCAGCTTCGTCTACCTTCCTTTGTCGAATGTACGCAAGAGTCAGATTCCCCAGAGCGATAGCATGAGATTTTGACCCCTCACGCAACTCTTTAGCTGTGTCCTCTAGGACTGTCTGCGCGCGAGTAGTTTCATTTAGGAAAAGAAAGCAAGACCCAGTCAATCGCCCGAACTGTCCAGGAGAGAACATCGACACGCCAGCATCGCTGGGGCTAACCTGACTGAAATGCCATTCGGCGTTTCTCAATGCTTTTTCGCAGTCTCGGCGTTGCTGCAACATTGCGTAAGCCTCGGCCGCGTGTAGCACAGCCAGTCCCGCAAGAACATGGCTGGTATTCTCAACCGTGTCGGCGGAGCGTTGTGCAATTTCCAGACCGGTACGCGGGTTCTTCTCGCCATATAGGGCAACAAAAGAAGTGCGTAGTAAGGCCAGGCCCTCGGCAACGGGATCGCATAATTCGCGTGCCGCCTCGGCAGCTTGAGCGAAGTAAGCGCGAGGGGTGTCGTGGTCGGTCCTCCCCGAAGCATCCCAGACCAATTGCCCCATTAACGTGGAGGCTTCCGCCTGCGCGGCATAGAGATCTCGGCGAACGGCATACGTGGTCGTGTGAGTATGCCAGTACGCGAGTTGCCCTAAATGCTGCCCGATTTCGGCGATTAGAGCCGTAGACGGCTCAGTGACATAGCGCGCGTCCAGGGTTTGTACTTGTTGCCGGAGTTCAGCCACCGCCAATAGGTCGAGGCTTCCGGGGTTCTCCCGCACGTACTGAGTACGCGCTTTGGCCTGGGAATCGGTCACGGCCTCGACGGTAGTGCCGGTGTTGGTGGTTCCGTCAATGCCATTTGGGGAACCCTCCCATGGCCGTTTCGGTAGTCCGAGCATTTCGCCGGGAATGCCGAAGCCGTCGGAAATACGTTCGATCACTTGTTGGCCGCGTACGCCACGGACACCCCGGATGATGTCGCTCACGCGGGAACTCGTCATTTTGCCGATGGCGGCGGCAATGTCCGCATGGCTCGAGCCTGTACGCCTGTTGACGAGGCGGAAGATCTCCCGGAAGTCCCGGGTAGCGCATGCCCGCTGCATGGCCTCGCTCCCGAGAAGCGCATCAGGAATCGTCAGCGGGTAGCCAGCGCGTTGCGTCTCGCGTTCGTCCATGGCCCACCTAGCAGGAACGGAGGTGATCTCCCCAGGGTAGCCCCCGATTCCTCGCAACGGGGTTCCCCAAAGTCGCTTGCGGGGTTCCCCGTTCGCGGTTCTTTCGGGGGTCGGCTGCCTCGAAGCTCGTGGGACACATGCAGCGCGCCCAAAAGGGTGCCCCCGCGACGGGCGAACGTCCGGGGGCGCGGGCCACCTGCACACATGAGAGAAAGGACAGGCAGCCGTGCGCAAGAGTAGCCACGATCACCCGAACGTGGGGACGCTGGTACGAGATACGGCCACCGACCGCCTGGCTAGCTACATGGGCCGGGGCGGACCATGGCACGGTGGCAAGGAATGGCAGGGACGCCCGGAAGACCTTCGCCCGGCAGAGGTGAGCCGTGCCTGAGCGCGAAGTCTCCGAACACCCCCGCGCCGCTGACCTTGAGCAACTTCAAGCCGCGTACCTCATGCACCGGGCCGAGTGCCAGACGTGCACGCCCGACCAGTCGTGCGACATAGCGCGACGGCTGGAGGAGGCACGACGTGTGGCAGGGGCGACATGAGCACGAACTGTGCGGAGTGCGCCCGCCTGGAGCGCGAGAAGGAAGCGGCGCGTCAGGCGGGGGACCTGAGCAAGGTCACCGA
This sequence comes from Streptomyces sp. MK37H, assembly GCF_018035285.1. Classification (NCBI taxonomy): domain Bacteria; kingdom Bacillati; phylum Actinomycetota; class Actinomycetes; order Kitasatosporales; family Streptomycetaceae; genus Streptomyces; species Streptomyces sp. MK37H. The sequence goes on from NZ_JAAAYH010000157.1 coordinate 17,263, forward strand.
CTATGCCGTGTTACTCAAGCGACACCCCGACCACAGCAAGAGGAGCGCTCTCTCTGGAAGGGGGCGGGCATGAACCGGGCCACGTACCGTTTCCGTGAGTTCCAGCTCGTCCCCGACACCGAGCCTGACGCCGAAGCGCTCACGTTCGCCCTGCAGTGCGCGGTGTGCGAGCAGACCGGGGAGCCCAGCGACGATCAGGCCACCGCGCACGCGTGGGCGACCAGCCACCTGAAAGCGAACCCGGAGCACCTCACCTATCGGGAGATCATCACCCGCCCCTGCCGGTTCGAGCCAGGAGCGTGGCAGTGACGCGAACCATCCTTAAAGGCTCGGACCCGATGCTCAGCGCCGAACGCGCCCAGGGAGCGCCGGACGGGATCTATCTCGCCGAATGCATGACGTGCCCCGCCACGTCGGGGCGGGTGGACAGCGATCCCGGTCCCGTCGCGCGCTGGTCCATCCTCCACACCCAGCAAGAAGGGCTGAATCATGGGCAGTTCCTCGTGACCGCTGAGCGTCACTGGCGCGTAGACCCCATACGGTCCCAGGACGGACACGGCACGGCTATGCCGCCCCCGGCCCGCAGCGCCAGCCAGGCGACCGCCACGCACCGCGCCCCCGGACGCTGGGGAGCCTGCTGGCGGCGCACCGTGGCACGGCTGGGACGATTCGCCGGGCCACTGGTCCTGACCACGTTCATCGTGGCCGCCGGACTCGGCGGCTACCTCATCAGGACCGGCCAGGACACCGGCTGAGCTGCTGACGACGCCCGCACGGCCGGGGATCCTCCCCCGTAGCCTCCAGCCGCGCGGGATCGGCGACGCTCCCGACCGGACAAGCCCCGCGCCTGATGGGCAGACGTGCCCACGCCGAGCGGACGCGCTTGAGGCTCCCGCCCCGGTCCGCCCCTTCACCGGAGTGCCGCGCACCGCGCGGTGAGAGCGCCACCAACCAGCCTGTCCCCGGCTGATCACGACCGGGGGCGGGGCACTTCCATGCCCGCTGACCTGCCGCTTGCTCCAGAACACTTACTTACGAGCATCGG
>NZ_JAAAYH010000158.1:0-18285 GCF_018035285.1 Streptomyces sp. MK37H
CACAGCGGTCCTGTGGACATAGCTCTCCTTACGGTCGCCATCGCCGGGGTCTCGCTCTCCGCGCCGCTGGCCGCCGCGACGGTGGCGCCCGCGCTCGCCATCGCCTTCTGGCGCAACGCCATGGCGGTGGGCGCGCTCACCCCGCTCGCCCTGTGGCGCCACCGGGGCGAGCTGCGCGGGATGGGCCGCCGGACGGCGCTGCTGTCGATCGGGGCCGGGGCGCTGCTCGCGGTGCACTTCGGGGCCTGGCTGCCGAGCCTGCACATGACCTCCGTGGCCTCCTCGACCGCGCTGGTGACCACGACTCCCATCTGGACGGCGCTGCTGCTGCGGCTGCGCGGCCACCGCCCGCCCACGCTCGCCTGGCTGGGCATGGGCCTGGCGATCCTCGGTGTGGTGATCCTCACCGGGGTCGATCTGTCCGCCTCGCCGCGTGCTCTGCTGGGCGACGGGCTCGCGCTGCTGGGCGGGATCGCGGCGGCCGGGTACGTGCTGCTCGGCGCGGAGGTGCGCCGTTCGGTGAGCACCACCGCGTACGCCTACGTCTGCTACACCACCACCAGCGTGCTCCTGCTGCTGACCTGCCTGGTGGCGGGCGCGGAGCTCGGCGGCTACAGCGGCACCACCTGGCTGCGGCTGGCCGCGCTGACGGTCACCGCGCAGCTGCTGGGGCACACCCTCATCAACCGGGTGGTCAAGGGCCTCGGCCCGTCCGTCACCTCGACCGCGATCCTGCTGGAGACGCCGGGGGCGGCCCTGATCGCGGCCCTGTGGCTGGGCCAGATGCCGCCCGTGGCCGCCTACCCGGCACTCGCGGTGATCCTCGGCGGACTCGCGCTGGTCATCATGGCGGACGGTAAGGGCGCGTCAAACGAACCCGGCTGATGAGTGAGGGCCCGCCCGCCGTCCGGCCCTACAGCCAGCCGTTGCGCTTGAAGCCGCGGTGGATCGCGAAGCAGATGCCCACCGTGACCACGAGCACGGTCGGGTAGCCGAACCTCCAGCGCAGCTCCGGCATGTAGTCGAAGTTCATGCCGTAGATCCCCGCGATCATCGTCGGCACGGCGAAGATCGCCGCCCAGGACGTGATCTTCCGCATGTCCTCGTTCTGCGCGACCGTGGCCTGCGCCAGATTGGCCTGGAGGATCGAGTTCAGCAGGTCGTCGAAGGCCAGCACCTGCTCGTTGACCCGCGCCAGATGGTCCGCGACATCCCGGAAGTACTTCTGGATGTCCGGGTCCACCAGCCGCATCGGACGCTCGCTCAGCAGCTGCATCGGCCGCAGCAGCGGCGAGACGGCCCGCTTGAACTCCAGGACCTCGCGCTTGAGCTGGTAGATCCGGCCCGCGTCGCCGCCCCGCCGGGAGGTCGCGGCCGAGAAGACGTCGATCTCGACCTCGTCGATGTCGTCCTGGACCGCGTCGGCGACCGCGAGATAGCCGTCGACCACCTGGTCGGCGATGGCGTGCAGCACCGCCGAGGGGCCCTTGGCGAGCAGTTCCGGGTCCTGCTGGAGCCGGTGGCGCAGGGCGCGCAGCGAGCCCTGGCCGCCGTGCCGGACGGTCACGATGAAGTTCCGGCCGGTGAAGCACATCACCTCACCGGTCTCCACGACCTCGCTGGTCGAGGTGAGTTCGGCGTGCTCCACGTAGTGGATGGTCTTGAAGACGGTGAAGAGGGTGTCGTCGTACCGCTCCAGCTTGGGCCGCTGGTGCGCCTGCACCGCGTCCTCGACCGCCAGCGGGTGCAGCCCGAACTCCTGGGCGATCCCCGCGAACTCGCGCTCGGTCGGCTCGTGCAGCCCGATCCAGGCGAACCCGCCCTCCTCGCGGACCCGCTCCATGGCCTGCGCCGGGCTCACGTGTTCGCTGACCCGCTTGCCGTCGCGGTAGACCCCGCAGTCGACCACGGCGCTGGTGACCGACGGGTCACGCGTCGCGTCGTAGTCGCTGGCGGTACGGGAACGGCGCAGGGCAGGGCGAACGGCTGCGCGCAGGTCACGGATCATCGACATGACGGGCTCCTTCTCAGGCCGTCCGTCAGCGGTGGCCGCGCGGCGCAGCGCGGCGCCCGGAAGGTGGACGTACGACATCCCGTGCCCGTACGTCCGCAAAGCGGGCGGCGCTCCGTGCGATGGCGCTGACGGAAGGTTCTTCGGAACTGAACAAAGCGGTACGAAGGCGCTCTACCGTCAGATGCCCTGGATGCGAGTGGGCTTCGCGTGTTTCACCGCCCAGCGGCGGGGTACGGAAGGCTCAGATCATGAAGTCGCATACCAAGGGGAAACGACGGGAGAACTGTCGGTACTGCACGGTCGACTAGGATCCACCGCAGCCCCACCTCCTCCGGCCGGTCCCCCGTGAGGGACGATCTGTAACTCCATGGGCAGGGATTAAGGCTATCAGTCGGCAGAAGCGTTACGTCGCCGCTTTGCCTGTTCGATACGCGATCTATGCTCACCGCATGTCAGACGTTCTTCAGCTGGTCGAGGCCCGGTTGATCACCGCGCTGGGCGAGCCGGACGCCCGCGCCGCCGTCACGTTCGTGGGTACGGACCGCATCGAGGTGCTGCGATTCCGCGATGGTAGCGATGTGATCCGCTACGCCACCCTCGGTATGTCGGACCATCCGATGACCAGCCCGACCGCCGCCGTGGCCGACGCCCTGCGCGGGCCGCGCGCCGAGTTGGTGCTGACCGTAAGGAGGGGCGGTTCCGGTCCCGACCTGTCCGTCCTCGACGAGGTGCTCCGCCCGCTCGCCGTACTGGCCGCCTCGCCCCAGGTCGAGGGGGTCGTGGTGACCCCCGGCGCGTCGCTGGACCTCGGCGGGCCGCTGTGGCCCGGGGCGCCCTTCAGCTCCGTCCTCGTCGCCGAACCGGGCGGCCTGGTCGAGGACTTGGAGCTGCTGGAGCCCATGGAGCCGGTGCGCTTCCTGCCGCTGCTGCCGATGACCGCCAACGAGGCGGCGTGGAAGCGGGTGCACGGCGCCGGCGCCCTCCAGGACCGCTGGCTGCGGCACGGCACGGATCTGCGCGACCCGGTGCGGCCCGAGGTGCCGTTGTCGGGCTGAGATCCGTACGGCCTGTTCCCCGGGTGTGGGGCCGTACGGGAACTGGTGCGGGAAGTGACCTCCGGACGGGTGATCGTCCTTGACGCGACGACGACCGGGGAGGACCGTGGGGCCCTATGAGGGGCGAACCCAGTTGCCCGAAGTGCGGTGGCCGGGTGCGGGCGCCCGGTCTCTTCGCCGACTCCTGGCAGTGCGGTGTGCACGGCACGGTGCACCCCCTCCAGCCGGTCGTTCCGCCGAGCGTCGAAGCACTCGTGGTCGTCACCAACCGTGCCCGGGTGCCCGTATGGATGCCATGGCCGCTGCCCGTGGGCTGGCTGTTCACCGGTGTGGCCTGCGCCGGGGACGACCGCAGCGGCGGCCGAGCCACCGCCGTGGCCTGCTCCGGCCCCGGACCGCTGGGCGGCCCGGGTGAGTTGCTGCTGATCGCCGAGGAGCTGGGCGTCGGCCTCGGCGCGCGTTTCGCGGGCCTCCCGGGGCCCGATCCGGGGCCTGGGATGCGGGTGGACAAGCCGCCGCACGTCAAGGTGCTGGCCGCCGGGCGGCCCACCCCGCTGTGGCATGTCGAGGGAACCCCGGACGACCGCGCGGTCTTCGCGGGCGAGGCGTGCGGGCTGTGGCTGTGGGCGGTCGTCTGGCCCGAGCAGACCGGGCTGCTGATGTACGACGAGATGGTGCTCACCGATCTGCGGGACGCGGGGGCCGAGGTCGATCTGGTGCCCTGCGGGGCGCTCTCCCCGAGGCTGCTCTCGCCCTGAGCCCTTTCGCCTCTGGGCTGGTACGTCATGCACAGGTCAGGGCCCGTCGACGCGGGCAGGTGCGGGCGTGGTTATGCTGGGGCGTCCCCTCGGTCCATCCCGAACGCAGCTTGGAGCCCGTGCCGTGCGCATCGATCTGCACACCCACTCCACTGCGTCGGACGGTACGGACACCCCCGCCGAGCTGGTACGGAACGCCGCCGCCCAGGGTCTGGACGTCGTCGCGCTCACCGACCACGACACCGTCGGCGGCTATGAGGAGGCGACGAAGGCGCTGCCCTCCGGGCTGACGCTGGTCACCGGCGCCGAGCTGTCCTGCCGTCTGAACGGGGTCAGCCTGCACATGCTGGCGTACCTCTTCGACCCGGCCGAGCCCGAACTGGCGCGCGAGCGCGAGCTGGTGCGCGACGACCGGGTGCCCCGAGCCCAGGCGATGGTCGCGAAGCTGCGCGAGCTGGACGTGCCGATCACCTGGGAGCGGGTGGCGGAGATCGCGGGGGACGGGGCCGTCGGGCGGCCGCACATCGCCACCGCGCTGGTCGAGCTGGGTGTCGTGGAGAGCGTCTCGGACGCCTTCACCCAGGACTGGCTGGCCGACGGCGGCCGGGCGCATGTGGAGAAGCACGAGCTGGACCCCTTCGAGGCGATCCGGCTGATCAAGGGCGCCGGCGGGGTCGCGGTCTTCGCGCATCCGCTGGCCGTCAAGCGCGGCCAGTGCGTCCCCGAGAGCGCGATCGGCGAGCTGGCGGCGGCGGGCCTCGACGGTATCGAGGTCGACCATATGGACCACGCCGAGGACACCCGTGCCCGGCTGCGCGGTCTCGCCGCCGAGCTCGGCGTGCTCACCACCGGCTCCAGCGACTATCACGGCAGCCGTAAGACCTGTCGGCTCGGCGAGTACACGACCGATCCCGAGATCTACGGGGAGATCGTGCGCCGGGCGACCGGGGCCTTCCCGGTGCCGGGCGCGGGCGGCTGAGCCCCCGCTCTTCCCTCTGCTCCGTCTCCGTTTCCCGTACCGCATCAGCACGCACCGCTGCTCGTCCCCGCAAGGCAATTCACCGTGTTCGACGTCGCCGTCTTCGGCTCCCTCTTCCTCACCCTGTTCGTGATCATGGACCCGCCGGGCATCACGCCCATCTTCCTGGCGCTGACCTCGGGCCGCCCGGCCAAGGTGCAGCGCAGGATGGCGGGCCAGGCGGCGGCCGTCGCCTTCAGCGTCATCGCCGTCTTCGGCATCGGGGGTCAGCAGATCCTCGACTATCTGCATGTCTCGGTCCCCGCGCTGATGATCGCGGGCGGGCTGCTGCTCCTGCTGATCGCGCTCGATCTGCTCACCGGTAAGAACGACGAGCCGACCCAGACCAAGGACGTCAATGTCGCGCTCGTGCCGCTCGGCATGCCGCTGCTGGCCGGGCCGGGCGCGATCGTCTCGGTGATCCTCGCCGTCCAGCACGCGCGTGGGATCGGCGATCAGGTGGCGGTGTGGACCGCGATCGCGGCCATGCATGTCGTGCTGTGGGTCACCATGCGCTATTCGCTGCTGATCATTCGCGTGATCAAGGAAGGGGGAGTGGTGCTGGTCACCCGGCTGTCCGGGATGATGCTCTCCGCCATCGCGGTCCAGCAGATCATCAACGGCGTCATCCAGGTGGCCCACACCGCCTGACACGCACGAGCGCCCCCGTACCGTCTGTACGGGGGCGCTCGACGCTCTGTGCTGCTGGGAGGGCCTTACGGCACTACCGGGCGGCGGTGTCGGCTGGACGGATGTAGATGCGCTGGCCGATTGCGGCGGCCTGCTGCACTATCCGGTTGACGGAGGCGGCGTCCACGACGGTGCTCTCGATGGCGCTGCCATCGATGTCGTCCAGGCGCATGATCTCGAAGCGCAAGGCTTCTCCCTTCGTCTGATCCTCCTGAAGGAGAACTGATGTGTACGGAGTCGCGCAGCGTCGCTGCCGCGCCCTCCTGTACGTGTTCAACCAGAGGGTCCCCCGAAAACATTCCCTACGCTAATAAAATTTTTTCGCAGCCTAAGTATCCGCTGGTAGCCGGGGCGGGGTCCGGTTGTGCCCCTCACAGAGCCGCCCGGAGAATGAACCGCGTATGAGTGAGACCATGCCTCCGGGCCAACAAGACCTCGCCTCGATCGTCGCGGGCATCGAGCGCACGAACGAGCTGCTGCAGCGCGTACTCGCCGAGGTCGCGACGACCCCCTCGACTCACGCGATCTTCGTGGACGCGGGGTATGTCTATGCCGCCGCCGGGCGGCTGGTCGCGGGCACGGAGGACCGCCGGGCGTTCGAGCTGGACGCCGAGGGGCTCATCGAGGCGTTCATCGACAAGGCGCGCACGATCTTCCCGGACAGCAGGCTGCTGCGCGTCTACTGGTTCGACGGCGCCCGGCGCCGGATCCACACCCCGGAGCAGCAGGGCATCGCCGAGCTGCCCGATGTCAAGGTCCGGCTCGGCAACCTCAACGCCAACAACCAGCAGAAGGGCGTCGACTCGCTCATCCGCTCCGACCTGGAGTCCCTCGCCCGCCATCGCGCCATCGGCGACGCCGTGCTGATCGGCGGCGACGAGGACCTGGTCTCCGCCGTCGAGGCGGCCCAGGGCTACGGGGCACGCGTCCATCTCTGGGGCATCGAGGCCCTCGACGGGCGCAACCAGGCCGAGCCGCTGCTGTGGGAGGTCGACAGCCAGCGCACCTTCGACCTCGACTTCTGCAAGCCGTATGTCACCCGGCGGGCCACCGGCTACGAGCCGAACGGCGACGCGCCCCTGTGCGGGCCCGCCCCGACCCGGGACGAGGTGCGCTTCGTCGGGGCGCAGATCGCCGCCCAGTGGCTGTCCTCACGCGGCCGTGAGACCCTCGCCGAGCTGCTGCCCGGCCATCCGTATCTGCCCGGCACCGTGGACCAGGAGCTGCTGATCGACGCGGAGGGGCTGCTGCGGCTCTCGCTGCGCGCCCACGCCGATCTGCGGCGGGCCCTGCGGGACGGCTTCTGGGAGCATCTGCAGGCGCAGTACTGAGCCTGCGGGGTTCTTGGGTGGGATCGGGGCCCAGCCGACGTCTTCGTGCTCAGCCGACGTCGCGCCAGAAGGAGATCAGGGCGTCGGCGGTGGGATGGGCCCGCTCGGCGTTGGGGGAGTGCCCGGCGCCCTCGATCACGGTCCGGCGGGCGGCCAGCCGTCCGGCCATCTCGTCCATCAGCGGCACCGGCCAGGCGTAGTCCGCCTCGCCCGACAGCACATGGACGCGCAGCCGCAGCGCCGCCAGCTCATCGACCCGGTCCGGCTCGTCGGACAGCTGCCGCCCGGTGACGATGAGCTGCTCCGGGACGGTCCCGAGCCAGCGCTGGTGCAGGAACTCCGCCACCCCGGGCGGTGTCGACTCATCGGCCGCCTCGGGCGGATCCAGCTCGCGCATCGCCTGCCATACGGACTCCATGTCCATCACGGTCAGCGCGTCGATCAGCAGCTTGATCCGGGCGCGCTGCGGGGCGGAGATGGCCGCCGGGCCGGAACTCATGATCGTCAGCGAGGCGAACGCTCCCGGGTCGCGCAGTGCGGCGGTCCGCGCGATCAGCCCGCCGAGCGAATGCCCGAGCACATGGACGGGGTCCTCGGTCGCCGCGCTCAGGGCGGTGACCTGCGCGAGCAGGTCCTCGGCCAGCTCGTCCTGGGCGTACGCGGCCTCCTTACGGGGGCCAGGGCTCTCGTGCTGCCCCCGGCCGTCGACGGCGACGGCCCGGAAACCGGCCGCGGCGAGCGGCTCCAGCAGCGCGATGAAGTCCTCCTTGCTCCCGGTGAACCCTGGGACCAGCAGAACGGTCCCGCGCGCCGCCGAAGCGGGCCGCGCGTCATGGACGGCGAACTCGCCGCGCGCGGTCCGGAGGCGGTACGCACGGGCGCTCGCGGGCAGTGTGAGAAAGGGCGGCCTGCTCATGGGACGAGGCTATACAGCCCCCGGGAAACGGCACATGAACGCCCAGGGGCCCGTACCGCGGTGTCGCGGAACGGGCCCCTGGGTGTGTTGCTGTGGCGTAGCACCGTTGTGCCGTTGTGCCGGGTCAGCCTTCGAGCGTGGCCTCGACGGACTCGGCCGCCTTGGCGCGCGTACGGCGCCGGGGCTTGGCGGGCGCGGCCTCGGCCTCGTCCGCCGCCGGTGCCGCCGTGGCGGCCTTGGCGCGCGTACGACGCCGCGGCTTGGCGGCTTCGTCGCCGTCGGCGGCCTCGGTGGTGGTGCCTTCGGCGCTCGCGACAGCGGCCTCCGCGGCCTTCGTCGCCTTGGCGCGGGTACGCCGCGGCTTGGCGGGGGCCTCGGCGGGCTCCGCCTCCGGCTGCGCGTCGGCGGCGTCGGCCTTGGCGGCGGCGCGGGTGCGGCGCCGGGGCTTGGCCTCCTCCGTCGTCCCTTCGGCCGTCTCGACGGCGGTCTCGGCCGTCTCGGTGGCCTTACGGGTGCGGCGCCGGGGCTTGGTCGCCTCGGTGGTGCCCTCGGCGGTCTCGACGGCGGCCTCCGCCGCCTCGGCTGCCTTACGGGTCCGGCGGCGCGGCTTGGCGGGGGCCTCGGCGGTCTCGGCGGCGTTCACCGCTTCCGTCGTGCCCTCGGCCGCTGCCACGGCGGTCTCGGCTGCCTCGGTGGCCTTACGGGTGCGACGCCGGGGCTTGGTCGCCTCGGTGGTGCCCTCGGCCGTTTCGACGGCGGCCTCCGCCGCCTCGGCTGCCTTGGCGCGGGTCCGGCGGCGCGGCTTCTCGGGGGCCTCCACGGCCTCCGGAGCCTCCGCCGTCGTCACCGCCGCTTCCGCCGCCTCGACGGCGCTCGCGGACTCCTTCGTGGCGCCCTCGGTGCCCTCAGCCGTCTCGACAGCCGCTGTGGCCGCCTCGGCGGACCTCGCGCCCCGCGTGCGGCGGCGGCGCGGCTTGGCGGCGGCCTCGGCGGGCTCCGCCTCCGGCTGGGACGCCTCCGCCGTGTCGACGGCGGCCGTGGCCGCCTCGGAACCGGCCGTCGCCGTGCCGCCGCGCGTACGGCGGCGTCGGCGGGGCCGACGGGGCTCGGTGGCGCCCTCGGCGGTGTCGGCGGCGGACTCGGCCGCCTCCGCGCTCTCCGGCGCGCCCGCGCCGTCCAGGTTCACACCGCCACGGGTGCGGCGCCGGGTCCGGCGGTTGCGCGCGGGGCGCTCCTCCGCGGCCGGGGCGGCGGCCCGGCGGCCGCGGCCGCCACGGCCGCCGGTCTCGCCCAGGTCCTCGACCTCCTCGGCGGCGAGCCCGGCCCGGGTGCGCTCGGCACGCGGGAGCACACCGGTGATGCCCTGGGGGATGCTCAGCAGCTCGTAGAGGTGGTCAGAGGTGGAGTACGTCTCCTCCGGGTCGTTGAACGGCAGGTCCAGCGCCTTGTTGATCAGCTGCCAGCGCGGGATGTCGTCCCAGTCGACGAGCGTGATCGCGATGCCCGAGGCGCCCGCGCGACCCGTACGGCCGATGCGGTGCAGATAGGTCTTCTCGTCCTCGGGCGACTGGTAGTTGATCACATGCGTGACGCCCTCGACGTCGATACCACGCGCGGCGACGTCGGTGCACACCAGCACGTCGACCTTGCCGTTGCGGAAGGCGCGCAGGGCCTGCTCGCGCGCCCCCTGGCCGAGGTCGCCGTGGACCGCGCCGGAGGCGAAGCCACGGCGCGCGAGCTGATCGGCGATGTCGGCGGCGGTGCGCTTCGTACGGCAGAAGATCATCGCGAGGCCGCGGCCTTCCGCCTGGAGCACCCGCGCCACGACCTCCGGCTTGTCCAGGGAGTGGGCGCGGAAGACATGCTGCGTGATGTTGGCCACGGTCGCGCCCTCGTCGTCCGGCGCGGTGGCACGGATGTGCGTGGGCTGCGACATATAGCGCCGGGCCAGCGAGATGACCTGGCCCGGCATGGTGGCCGAGAAGAGCATCGTCTGGCGTTTGGCGGGCAGCAGCTGGATGATCTTCTCGACGTCGGGCAGGAAGCCCAGGTCGAGCATTTCATCGGCCTCGTCCAGGACGAGCGACTTGACGGCGGAGAGCCGCAGCTTCTTCTGGCCCGCCAGGTCCAGCAGCCGGCCCGGGGTGCCGACGACCACGTCGACGCCCTTCTTCAGGGCCTCGACCTGCGGTTCGTAGGCGCGGCCGCCGTAGATCGACAGGACGCGGACGGCGCGGACCTTACCGGCGGTCAGCAGGTCGTTGGTCACCTGCTGGCACAGCTCGCGGGTGGGGACGACCACGAGCGCCTGCGGGGCTTCGGTCAACTGCTCGGGCTTGGCCCGGCCGGCCTCGACGTCCGCGGGGACGACGACGCGCTCCAGCAGGGGGAGGCCGAAGCCCAGCGTCTTGCCGGTGCCGGTCTTGGCCTGTCCGATGACGTCGGTGCCGGAGAGGGCGACCGGAAGCGTCATCTCCTGAATGGGGAACGGGGACGTGATGCCGACGGCTTCCAGGGCCTCGGCAGTCTCGGGGAGGATCCCGAGTTCTCGGAAGGTGGTCAGGATGCTTGCCTCTTCTGTGAGCGCGGCGGGAGGCGGCGAAGGGGGTCGCACGGCGCCCGGGTGCACCGGCCTTGGGGATGGCCGGTTCGGCGCGGGACCACGGCCTTCGCTCGAGCGCACACGCCGCGAGCGGGTCCCTCCTGCCGTGCGCAAGGTGATGCGCGCCGCGCGGAGGGCGGTCGGGTTTGGAGCCGATCGGGCCACCGACCGGGCATCCGCATTCGTGGAACAACCCGCCGATACTCGACGGGCGCATTTATCACTGTACCCCGTAAGCGCGCATCTGTGACCGGGCTGTCCGATGCGGGGCATCCGTGGGCATGGCTGACCAGGGCCTTCCCCGGGCCGCGGAGCGGGCTATTGTGCGCTCCATGGAGACGCCTGACACGCCTGAGACGCCCGCCGCGACCACCGGGGACCGCGCCGGGGACGACGCAGCTCCGGGGAAGGGCGGCGGGGAGAAGGCCCCGGAGCCCACCGGGATCGCCGCCCAGGACTGGGACACGGCGGCCGCCGATCCGCAGTACCGGGCCGCCGTGGTGGATCTGCTCGGCGCCCTCGCGTACGGCGAGCTGGCCGCCTTCGAGCGGCTGGCGGAGGACGCGAAGCTGGCGCCCACGCTCGAGGACAAGGCGGAGCTGGCGAAGATGGCGTCCGCCGAGTTCCACCACTTCGAGCGGCTTCGGGGGCGGCTCTCGGCGATCGGCGAGGAGCCGACGGAGGCAATGGAGCCGTTCGCGGCGGCGCTGGACGGGTTCCACCGTCAGACCGCGCCGTCCGACTGGCTGGAGGGCCTGGTCAAGGCGTATGTGGGCGACTCGATCGCCAGTGACTTCTACCGCGAGGTCGCGGCCCGGCTGGACTCCGACACCCGCGATCTGGTGCTCCAGGTGCTGGACGACACCGGCCACGCCTCGTTCGCGATCGAGAAGGTGCGGGCCGCGATCGAGGCCGATCCGCGGGTCGGCGGACGGCTGGCGCTGTGGGCGCGGCGGCTGATGGGCGAGGCGCTGTCGCAGGCCCAGCGGGTGGTCGCGGACCGCGACGCGCTCTCCACGATGCTGGTCGGCGGGCTGGCCGACGGCTTCGACCTGGCGGAGGTGGGCCGGATGTTCTCCCGGATCACCGAGGCCCACACCAAGCGGATGGCCGCTCTGGGGCTCGCCGCCTAGGTTCGAACGACTACGGAACGGGGGGCTCCGGCGGCCGATGCCGCTCCGGAGCCCGGTCGGACAGGGGCTGACGGCCTGGGCTTACGGGCCTGGGCTTACGGGCACGGGCCCACGGCCCTACGCCGGGACCGAACGCCGGCGGCGCGCCCTGGCCGGGCGGATGAGCAGCGACAGCAGCGCCGCCGCGAAGCCGAGCGCGACGATCAGCACGGCCGCCGTGTGCCCCGAGCCCAGCACCGTATGGGTCAGCAGAGCGCCCAGAAGCGCGGCGGCGGGGCCGGTGGACAGGACGAGGGGCCGTGCGGGCAGCCTTCGGGGGAGCCGGTGGAGCGCCCCGTACGCGATGACGAGACCGATCAGTACCGAGGCGAGCGCTTCCCAGAACAGCATTGGCGCGTCCTTCCCGTGAGCGGACCGGGACCGATACGTGATCACGAATCGGTCACGCCCGTCCTACCCGTGCCCGACCGCAGGCAACCCTGTCCATGGGGGCGGTCTGTGGCGCATGTCGAGCCGGGGGCGTGCGTGCGAGCGCAAACAGCGGCGGGGCCCGGTGGTCTTGCTCCACCGGACCCCGCCGCTGTGGGTGAATCCTCAGGCCGCGCCGAAACCGACCTTGCGGGCGGTCGGCTCGCCGAGCTCGACGTAGGCGAGCCGGTCGGACGGGACCAGGACCTTACGGCCGTGGGCGTCCTCCAGGGTCAGCACCTGAGACTTGCCGCCGAGTGCCTCGGCCACCAGGCGCTCGACCTCCTCGGCAGACTGCCCGCTCTCCAAGGTGATCTCGCGGGGCGCGTGCTGCACGCCGATCTTGACCTCCACGGCCTTGTCCCTCCGACGGTCATTTGGGGTAGCGCGGCCATCCGCGCTGTACACCAGCACACACTAGCCGGGCCGGGACACCCGCCGGGGGCCGCGGGCGCACGCCGGCAGCGAACACGCCCGCCGCCGCGGACGCGCCTCCTCGCGGCCGGGAACGGTCCCCGGCCGCTCAGTGGCGACGCCCGTCCGCCCCGCCGCGCTCAGCGGGTCCGCTCGGCGGCCCGCTCAGTGGCCGCCCTCGGCCCCGTGCAGCGGGAAGCCCGCGATACCCCGCCAGGCCAGCGAGGTGAGCAACTGCACGGCGGTGTCCCGCGGCACGGCGCTCTCGCTGGAGAGCCAGTAGCGCGCGACCACCTGGGACACCCCGCCGAGGCCCACGGCCAGCAGCATCGACTCGTCCCGGGACAGCCCGGTGTCCTCGGCGATGACCTCGCAGATCGCCTCGGCGCACTGCAGCGAGACGCGGTCCACCCGCTCGCGCACCGCGGGCTCGTTGGTCAGATCGGACTCGAAGACGAGCCGGAAGGCGCCGCCTTCCTCCTCGACGTAGGCGAAGTACGCCTCCATGGTCGCCGCGACGCGCTGCTTGTTCTCGGTGGTCGAGGCGAGCGCGGTGCGCACCGCCTGGAGCAGGGCGTCGCAGTGCTGGTCGAGCAGGGCCAGATACAGCTCCAGCTTGCCCGGGAAGTGCTGGTACAGCACCGGCTTGCTGACCCCGGCTCGCTCGGCGATGTCGTCCATCGCGGCCGCGTGGTAGCCCTGCGCGACGAAGACCTCCTGAGCCGCCCCCAGCAGCTGATTACGTCGGGCTCGGCGCGGCAGGCGCGTACCCCGTGGGCGCGCCTCGGTCTGCTCGATGGCTGTCACGCCGCCTCCCAATGAATGATCCCTGTGCACGATGTCCATCGCGCCCGCCATCGTACTTTTGGGTAACAGTGCGGCGCGCTGTCCGTGCGGAGAATTTCACGTACCGGACTCTATGAAAAGCCCATAAATGACGCTGGTCACCGGTAGTCCTCCTCGTTCTCCTCGACGATCCGTGCCTGTTCCGCCCGGTCGGCCTCGTTGGCTTCCATGGACTCGTCGGCCCTGGGCCTTTCGTCGCGGTGGGAGATCACCTCGCGGTGCTGTTCGACGGCGTCCGCCTCGGGAGCCTCGACGTCGCGCGCGGCGGTCTCGTCGGCGTTCTCCACGGAGTCCTCGAAGGTGTCGGGGTCGGTTGGGTCGATGGACATGTACTCCCCTTCCCTGTTCCCTGTGGCGGCTTCGCACCGGTGGTTCGCCAGTGGTGGGCGCCAGTGATGGGTTCCCACTTACGGCGGCTTTCCACCGACGGCTGCCCAGTGGCGGCGATCCGGTGGTGAGCCAGTGGCAAGGTGATCGCCCCTGTGACTTACGAGCCTAGGAGAGGTCACTTTCGGACGCCACGTGGTCTGTGAGCGTGAACACACGGTCGAGCGCGTGATCGTCTCGTAACATTGCCGCATGTCTTCGACCGAGCCGCCGGAAGCCCGCATCGTCGCGCCGGTGCCGCCCGCGAGGGCCGTGCGGGTCGGAGCGGGGGAGAAGCTGCGTACCGCCGCCCTTCCGGGGCTCACGATGACCGTGCGCTGCCGTCCGCCGTCCGCCTCCGGGCTGCCGCCCGCGCTCTTCGTCCACGGCCTCGGCGGCTCCTCGCAGAACTGGTCCGCGCTCATGGAGCTGCTCGCCGACCGGGTGGAGGGCGAGGCGCTCGACCTCCCCGGCTTCGGTGACTCCCCGCCGCCGGACGACGGCAACTACTCGATAACCGGCCATGCCCGCGCCGTGATCCGCTACCTCGACGCGCAGGACCGCGGGCCGGTCCATCTGGTCGGCAATTCGATGGGCGGCGCGATCGCCACCCGTGTCGCCGCGGTGCGGCCCGATCTGGTGCGCACCCTCACGCTCGTCTCGCCCGCGCTGCCCGAACTTCGCCCGCAGCGCACCGCGGTGCCGACCGGCCTGCTCGCGGTGCCCGGGGTGACCCGGCTTTTCACCCGCCTGACCAGGGACTGGGACGCGGAGCGGCGCACCCGCGAGGTGATGCTGCTCACCTTCGGTGATCCGTCCCTGGTCACCCGGGAGGCTTTCGCCCACGCGGTCGAGGAGTTCGAACGCCGGCTCACCCTCCCGTACTTCTGGGACGCGCTCACCCGCTCGGCACGCGGTGTCGTCGACTCGTACACCCTGGGCGGTCAGCACTCCCTGTGGCGTCAGGCCGAGCGGGTGCTCGCCCCGACGCTGCTCGTCTACGGCGGCCGCGACCAGTTGGTGTCCGTAAGGATGGCGGACCGGGCCAACGCCACCTTCCGCGACTCGCGTCTGTTGACGCTGTTGGACGCCGGGCATGTCGCGATGATGGAGTATCCCGAAGCGGTGGCGCGCGGGATGCGCGAGCTGCTCGACGACGTTGATCAACGAGATGACCGGGACAGCCGGGAGGCGCGGGGGGCCGTACCGGTGTCCGGCGCGGACGGGAGCGGTGCGGCGCGTGGGTAAACACAGCGCACGTGGCAGCCAGGAGGGCCGGGAGCGCCGGTCCGCCGCGGCGGGCTCCGGCCAGGGGCAGGGCTCGGGCCCCGAGTTCGTCGAGTACGGCGCGTCCGGCGAGGCCCCCGCGGCCGACGGCGGCAGACCGGGGACCGGGCGCCGCCGGGCCGCACCGGGGCCCGGCGCCCCGGATCCCGGGGTCACCCCGCCGCAGGGCGTGCCGAGGCTGCCTTACGGAGCCGGCGGGCCCGCGGCGCGCACCAGGGGCGGACATCCCGAGCAGCGCGAGGCGGGTGGCGGCTGGGGCGCGGTCGGTGGCCGCGGCGTCGGTCCGGGCGGGCTCAGAGGTCCCGGTGGTCCCGGTGGTCCCGGTGGTCCCGGTGGTCCCGGTGGTCCCGGCGGTCAGCGGCCCCCTTACGGCATGCGCACCATGAACCCGCCGCAGCGCCCGACCACGGGCGGCACGGGTGGCGCGGCCGGTCTGATGCCCGGTCCGCGCAAGGAGTACATCGAGGCGTTCGACGCCCCCGACGCCCTGGACTGCGACGGCGACGACGTCTTCGCCGCCGGTGCGCCGGGCGGCGTGCCCCCGCAGCGCCGTACGCAGCGGGCGGCCACCCCCTCCGGGGGGATCGGCGGCGGCTCGGGCGGCGACGGCGGGAGCGGGCCGGACGACGACGAGCAGGAGCCCCCGGGCAAGGGGGCGCGCGGTGTCACCAAGGGCGGTAAGGGGCGCACGTTCACCGGCGTCGCCGCCGCGGCTGTGACCACCGTGCTGGCCGTCGTGGTGGCCGGACAGGTCGCGAGCGGACCGCAGGGCGGCGGCGGCAAGACACAGGCCCAGGGCGGCTCGGAGCGCGGCGACGACGCCGCCTCCCGTGGCTCCCACGCCGACGACGGCCGCGGTGCGGCCCGCTCGGCGAACTCGCCGGCCCCCGTCACCTATGACGAGAAGATGGCGGCCCTCTATCCGCTCGACGCCAAGCTGCGCGGATCCGGCGCCTTCCAGACCGTCCGCGGGCACGACAAGGCGCCCGGCCGCGGCCAGGTGCTGCGCTACCGCGTGGATGTGGAGAAGGGGCTGCCGCTCGACGGCCGGCTGTTCGCCGAGGCCGTGCACAAGACGCTGAACGACGACCGCAGTTGGGGGCACGGCGGCGTTCGCACCTTCGAGCGGGTCTCATCCGGGCATGCGGACTTCGTGATCACCCTCGCGAGCCCCGGGACCACGGCGGTGTGGTGCGCCAAGTCCGGCCTGGATACCACCGAGGACAACGTCTCCTGCGACTCGGCGTCCACCGAGCGCGTCATGATCAACGCCTATCGGTGGGCACAGGGTGCCAAGACCTTCGGCGACGACAAGATGCACTCCTACCGCCAGATGCTCATCAACCACGAGGTGGGCCACCGTCTCGGCCACAACCACGAGATCTGCTCCAAGCAGGGCGCGCTCGCGCCGGTGATGATGCAGCAGACCAAGTTCCTGTCGACGAACGGCGCCACCTGCCGCCCCAACGCCTGGCCGTTCCCCAAGGGCTGACGGCCCGTACCGGCCCCTATAGCGCCTCGCAACGTCTGAATTCCCGATAGGTCACGTGCGTTCACCCCTTCCGGTGGTGCGACGGACAACCGTCCATCGCGCCATGGCCCTGCGCGCATAACGTGCTCCCGCTGCCTGATGGCGGCCGCCGCCGGTGACGACGGCAGACGAACGGCCCGTTTGGGAGATCGGGGGTGCGCTCATGCGCGTGGGACTGCTTACGGAGGGTGGCTATCCGTATGCGGCCGGTGATGCGCGGGTGTGGTGCGACCGGCTGGTGCGCGGGCTCGCCCAGCATGACTTCGAGGTGTACGCGCTCAGCCGCGGCCCCGGCCAGGAGGGTGCGGGCTGGGGCGAGCTGCCGCGGCACGTCGGCCGGGTGTGCGCGGCGCCGCTGTGGGGAGAGCCCGAGCCCCGGCGGGGCGGGTGGGGCGGCCGTCGGCAACGACGGCGGTTCGCCGAGCACTTCGGGGAGCTGGCCGCGGCGATCAGCGCGCCTTACGGCTCCGGCGCGCCCCATGGCTCCGGTGTGCCCGGGTGCTCCACGGACCAGGCGGACCGTTTCGCCAATGGTCTCCACGGCCTCGCGGACCTGGCGGGGGAGTACGGCGGACTGTCCGCCGCGCTCCGCTCCGAGGACGCCGTAAGGACGCTGGAGCGGGCCTGCCGCACCCTCGGGGCGCCGCACGGCGCGCAGTGGGTGCGGGTCGCCGATCTGCTGACCGTCACCGAGGCCCTGGAGCGCGCACTGCGCCCGCTGTCCCTCGACTGGTACGGCGACGGGGCCGGAGGCGACCCGGGGCTGTCCGGGGTGGATCTGTGCCACGCCGCGACCGGCGGCGTGGCCGTGCTCCCCGGGCTGCTGGCCAAGCGCCGCTTCGGCACCCCGCTGCTGCTCACCGAGTACGGCGTACGGCTGCGCGAGTGCTATCTGGCGGGCGTGGCCGGCGCCGAGGGCGGACGGCCGCTCTCCGGGCCCGTACGGTCCCTGCTGACCGCGTTCCACGGCCGGCTGGCCGCCGAGGCGTACGCGCGGGCGGATCTGATCACACCCGGCAACACACACACCCGCCGCTGGCAGGAACGGTGCGGCGCCGACCGGGAGCGGCTGCGCACCGTCTACCCGGGCATGGACGCCGCCCGCTTCGCGGAGGTCGGCGAGCAGGGCGCGGCCCCGTCCGAAGGCGACGACCGGACGCTGGTGTGGGTGGGCCGGATCGAGCCGCCCAAGGACGTCATCGCCCTGCTGCACGCCTTCGCGGAGGTGCGCCGGTGGCAGCCGGACGCACGGCTGAGGATCATCGAGACCCGGCGCGGCGAGGACCCGGAGCCGGACGGCTATCCGGCCCACTGCCGGGCGCTGGCCGACCACCTTTTCCCCGACGAGGCGGCGGACGCCCACTCCGCCGGTGACAGCCCGGTCTCCTTCGAGCGGCTCGGCGACCCCGAGGTGCCGACGCTGGCCGACGCCTATGGGGCGGGCGGCGTCGTGGTGCTGTCCAGCGTGGTCGAGGGCTTTCCGGTCGGGCTGGTCGAGGCGATGTTCTGCGGGCGGGCCACGGTGTCCACGGATGTGGGCGCGGTGTGCGAGGTCATCGGCGGCACCGGCCTTGTGGTGCCCCCGCGCAATCCCCGGGCGCTCGCGGACGCGTGCCTGGCGCTGCTGAGCGACGCCGAGCGCGGTGCGCGCCTGGGCGCCGCCGCGCGCGCCCGTGCGCTGGAGCTGTTCACCGTCGAGCAGAACGTCGCGGCCTTCCGCGGGATCTATCTGGAGCTGATGTCGCACTGCCCGGTGCCGCGTGAGGAGGTCGGCGAGGGCGGCGGGCCGCTGCCGTTCGCCCGCCCCGCCGAGGCCCATGTGCCGGGGCGCTGGACCGCGGGCCGCGACGGCGACG
>NZ_JAAAYH010000159.1:0-18204 GCF_018035285.1 Streptomyces sp. MK37H
GATCGTCCGGCGCGAGCACCGCGACCACCTCCACCATCTCGCCCATCGCCCGCCGCGCCTCGCAGACGCGCAGCAGGGACAGGGCCTCCGCGCGGCTCGCCGACTGACGGTCCACCGCGGTGCCGACGGTGGGCAGTTCGTCGAGCAGCTGCTGCCAGCGCGCGGGGGAGGTCATCCCGGGCACGGCCAGCAGGGTGTCCGCGAGTACGCCGAGGTCACGGATGGTCAGCCTGCGCCGGTGGGCGATCTCGGGCGGACCTGCGGCGAGGGACCGCGTACCGGCGGCGAGCGGCCGGGGCGCCACCGGGTCCGCCGCCGGGATGCGGCCGATCAGCTCGAAGGCGAAGGCGGCCGCGTGCCGGGAGGCCACCGGCTGCCAGCGCTCGTCATGCGTCTCGCCCTTGTCCCCGAGCAGATCCGAGATACCGCGGATCACCAGCGCGTCCAGCTGCTGATTGACATACGCGCCGGCGAGGAAGCCGAAGCCCTCCATGTCCACCGCGAGCGCGTCACCCGCACTGGCCGCGAGCCTGAGCCCGACGTCCGAGCGGTGGTGCGCCACCACCCGGCCGCCCGCCGCGAGGGGCTTCACATGGGCACGGGGGCGCGGCGCGTCGCCCCCCGGGCGGATCCGCCGCTGCCACGCGTCGCCCGCCGCCACCAGCCGGGCCAGCTGCACCAGCCCGTACGCGGACTGATAGGTCTTCTGCCGGGGCAGGAACCCCGTCTCGGTGTCCTTGCCGGTCTCGTAGTCGTACACCGCGTCGGCGGCCACCACATCGCCCAGCGCGACATCCTTGACGCCACCCGCCACCCCCACGAACAGCACCGCCCGGGGCGCGAAGAGCGCCGCCGCCCGCTCGACCGAGGCCGCGGCGCCCGGATTCCCGGGGCCCGTCATATGGATGGCGACCGTCCGCTCCTCGGACCCCTCGCGGAACACACCCAGCTCGAACAGCGCGCCCCGCTCCGCCTGAACCGGACGCGGATCCTTCAGATGGGCGCACACCGCCCGGTACTCGACCTCCAGCGCGGTCAGCACCACCACATCGGCCCGCGCCGTACCCCCATTGCCCTCAGCGCCCACGGATCCCCCCTAGGACAGCCCTTGCCGACACCTTACGGAGCCCGACGGACTCCCAGGGGTCATCCCACATCACGGCCGCTGCAGATCCGCGTACAGCACGATCTGCACCGCCAGTACGGTGACCACCGCCACCTCCGCCACCGACACTGCCAGCAGCACCGTCCGCACCGGCTCGGACGTCCAGTACACGATGAGCGCGGCGATCGGCGCCACCGTGAACAGCAGCAGATCCGCCGCGAGCTGCAGCCGCTTGCGGGAGACCCGGCGGCCGTCGTCGCGATGGGCCCGCTCCCAGCCGAACACCGGTGGCCGGCCCGGGGCGAGCGCCGTCAGGCGGGGCCCCAGATCCTCCCGGACATACCGTCCGATGGCCGATATCTTCTCGTCGTTGACCAGATACGCCCAGCCCAGCAGCGCCGACGCCGGGGGCAGCAGCAACAGCAGCTCCGGGCGCCCATGGCTCTGCAGGGAGAAGGTGATGATGGCCGCCATCGCGGCCAGCGTCGCGTAGAGCAGATTGTCGCGGAACCCGATCCGCGCCCGCTGCTCCTCCTTCACCTGCTCGTACTCCAGGATCAGCAGCCTGCCCGTGACCGCCTCGCTCTCGGCGCTGTTGTCTCGCGTCACCGTGCCCCCTCCGCGGCCCATGACCGGCTCCGGTGTGACCGGCCCCCTGGTGACTGTTTCCGCCGCTACGCCTGGTCCATTCCGTAAGCCCGCAACTTCCGGTACAACGTGGCCCGGCCGATGCCCAGGGACTCGGCCGCGCGCGCCTTGTTGTCCCCGTGCCGGCGCAGCGCCTCCAGGATCGCGGTGCGCTCCGCCCGTTCGATACCGCTCAGCCGGCGGGTGGCCGGTGGCACCCGCAGTCCGTACGGCAGCTCCTCGCGCCGCACCGGCCCGGTGGCGCGGCGGCGCTCGGCCACCTCCCGTACGACATGGGCGAGTTCGGCCACATTGCCCGGCCAGGTGTGCTGCTCCAGCGCCCGGCGGGCGTCCAGGCTCCAGGTCAGCGGGGGACGTCCGGGGGAGGGGCGCCGGGCGAGGCCCGCCAGCAGCGCCGGGATGTCCTCGACGCGTTCGCGCAGCGGCGGCAGCGTCACCGACCGGGCCGCGAGGATGTCCAGCAGCCGGCTCAGACACGGGCCGGTGGGCGACCCCGGGGTGTGGGTCGCCACCAGAGGCACCGCGGGCCGCTCGTCCAGCAGCGAGAGCAGCGCGGCCACATCGGACTGGCCCAGCCGCTCGGCGTGGCGCAGGAGCAGCGGCCGCGCGCCGCCGTCCCCCTCCGGCTCCGGGAACTCCGCGAGCGCGTGACACCAGCGCGGGACCTCGCCGGGCACCTGCTCGGCGGCGTCGACGACACGCGGCGCGGCCGTGCCCCGCAGGCCGAGCAGGGCACGGCCCAGCGCGGTCTTGCCCACGCCCGGCTCGCCGATCAGCAGCAGCGGCTCCACGGCCCGTGCCAGCTCCGTCGCCCGGGAGACGGCCAGCCGCCAGGGCCGGGACATGCCGACGAGCCCCGGGAGCCGGTCATGGCCCCGCCGCTCCGCCGACCGCGCCCGCCGGGCCGCCGTGCACACCGTGGCCACGGCCCCGATGACCTCGCCCCCGTGCACCAGGCGCGTCATCCTTACGGTGAGCCCGGCGCCGTCCGGCACGGCGATCTCGTCGTCCGGTACGGGGGTCTCGTCGTCCGGTACGGGGGTCTCGCCGTCCGGTACGGCGATCTCCTCCGGTGCGTGCTCCTCCGGCCCCGTGTCCGCGTCCCGGAGGAGGGTCGTGGCATGCCGCTCCAGCCGCGCCAGCGTCTCGTGCGACAGCAGCCGCGCGGCCTCCGGGCTGACGAGGCGGCTGCTGCCGTCGAGCGCCACCACCGCCGCTCCCTCGGCCCGCTGCCGCAGATACGCGTCGAGCAGCATCCGCTCCGGCGGGCGCGCCCGGCCGAGCAGCTCCGTCTCGATCGCGTGCGCGGTGGCCTCGGCGAGCGCCGCGCCCGGGTGGGCGGTGCGGCCCTCGTCCAGCGGGGCCAGCACGGTGACGGTGCCGGCCGGGCGGCCCGCCGTCGGCTCGTACAGCGGAACGCTGACCGCCGACACCTCCTGCCACAGATCGAGGAAGTGCTCGGGGCCGTGGACCTCGGCCCGGCGCCCCGTGCGCAGCGCGAGCGCGGCGCTGTTGTGCCCGACCGCCTTCTCCGACAGATCGAGACCGGCCATCCCGTCGGGCGCGGGCGTACCGGCGTAACGGCCGCCGCCCGACCACAGCGCCCGGCAGCGGGAGTCGACCAGCACCAGCCCCATCGCACCGCTCAGCGTGGGCGCCACGCGGTCCAGGACGGGGCGCGCCGCGGCCAGCAGCGGTGAGTCCACCGGCGGCCGGACCCTGGGCGGGGCCGCCAGATCGCGCGGTACGCCGAAGAACCGCGCCCGCCGCCAGGCTTGGGCGAGGTCCTCGGGGATGCCGTCGCCCGGTGGCCGTCCGCTGAAGAACCGGTCGCGCGCCCGGCGCAGCGACGAGAGGCCCGGGTCGGCGGGGGTGTCGTCGGTGGTCATCACAACCCCTCCACCGTATACGTCGCCACTGTTTCGAAATGAGACACCTCGGGGTCCGGGTTCTGGAACAAGATCATCAATGGTCGCTCGGCGGTCACCGATCGCGCCGGGAGACCGGCTGTCCCGGTGGAGCCGGGAGACCGGCCGGCACGGGGGAGAGGACGGGGAGAGGACCGAGAGGAGCCCTTCAGCAGTGGAGACCGTCGAGACCGACGTACTGGTCGTGGGCAGCGGCCCCGCCGGAGCCGCGACGGCGCTCGCCCTGAGCACCTACGGCGTGCCCAACGTCATGGTCACCCGGTACGGAAGCCTGGCGGACACGCCCCGCGCGCACATCACCAACCAGCGCACCATGGAGGTGCTGCGCGACCTCGGCGTCGAGGACCAGGTCACCGCCCTGGCCACCGCGCAGCCGCTGATGGGGAACACCGTCTTCTGCACCAGCCTCGCGGGCGAGGAGCTGGGACGGCTGCGCTCCTGGGGCAATGACCCGCTCGTCCAGGCCGGGCACGAACTGGCCAGCCCCAGCCGGATGTGCGATATGCCGCAGCACCTGATGGAGCCGGTGCTGGTGAACGCAGCGGTCTCCCGGGGCACCGCGCTGCGCTTCCACACCGAGTACCTCTCCCACGAGCAGTCGGACGACGCCGTCACCGCGCTGGTGGAGGACTGGCTGCGCGGGGACACCTACCGCGTCCGGGCCCGCTATCTGGTCGGCGCGGACGGCGGACGCAGCCGCGTGGTGGAGAACGCCGGGCTGCCCACGGTCGGCCGGATGGGCGTCGCGGGCAGCCTCAACATCGTCTTCGAGGCGGATCTGACCCATCTGACCGCCCATCGCCCCTCCACGCTCTACTGGGTGCTCGCCCCCGGGGCGACCGTCGGCGGCATCGGGGCGGGCCTGGTGCGCTGTGTGCGCCCCTGGACCGAGTGGATGGTGGTGTGGGGCTACGACCTCGACGCGGGCCTGCCGGACCTCACCGAGGAGTTCGCGCGGTCCGTGGTGCACCGGCTGCTCGGCGACGACACGATCCCCGTGCGCATCACCTCCACCTCGGCGTGGACCGTCAACCACCTGTACGCCGAGACCTACGCCGACCGGCGGGTGCTGTGCGCGGGCGACGCCGTCCACCGCCATCCGCCGTCCAACGGGCTGGGCTCCAACACCTCCATCCAGGACGCCTACAACCTCGCCTGGAAGCTCAAGCTGGTCCTCGACGGCACCGCCGCCCCCACCCTGCTGGACACCTACTCCGCCGAACGGGCCCCGGTGGGACGGCAGACCGTCGAGCGCGCGAACCGGAGCATCGGTGAGACCGCGCCGGTTTTCGAAGCGCTTGATCTGCTCTCCACCTCGGATCCCGAGCAGATGTGGCGCAATGTCGACGCCCGTAAGGACGCCACGCCCGAGGGCGCCAAGCAGCGGCAGCGGCTGCGCGAGGCCATCGCGGCCAAGGTGTACGAGTTCAACGCGCACGGCGTGGAGATGAACCAGCGGTACGTCTCGGACGCCGTCGTCCCCGACGGCACCCCCGACCCCGGCTTCGACCGCGACCCGGAGCTGCACCACCAGCCCACCACCCATCCCGGCGCCAAGCTGCCGCACGCATGGGTCGTCCGGGGCCGTGAGCGGCTGTCGACCCTCGACCTCGGCGGCCACGGCCGGTTCACCCTCTTCACCGGCATCGGCGGAGGCTGCTGGGAGGAAGCGGCCGCGGCGGTCCGTCAGGAACTGGGCGTCGAACTCGCCACCGTCTCCATCGGCCCCGGGCAGGAGTACGAGGACCCGTACGGCGACTGGGCCCGGCTGCGCGAAATCGGCGACTGCGGCGCCCTGCTGACCCGCCCCGACAACCACATCGGCTTCCGCCACGCCGAAGCCTCCCCGCAGGCGGGGGAGTTGCTGCTCGGCGCGCTACGTAAGATCCTCGGCCACGGCTGACACCCACCCCCCCGGCCGTCCGGGGCCCGACCTGGGGCTTCATCATGGACGCGCCCCCATCCCCAGAGAAACCGTTAGTGAGATGACTGCAATGCCCCTCGCACTGCTCCGGCGCATGCGCACCAAGCGTCCGGACCGAGGATCAGGACTGAGACTCCCCCTGCCCGTGGGTGCCGGAGCCTTCAGCTGCGAGGTCCTGGACCCCGTCGGCCAGGTCCTGGGCGGCGTGGAGATCACCGTCACCGAGACGCGTGGCGCCGCCCGTACGGTGGCCAAGGCCACCACCGATCCGCATGGACTGTTCCTCGCCACGCTCGAGCCGGGGCAGTACACGGTGCTGCTCACCGGAAGCGGTCTGCAGCCCAACCGCCTCACCGTCGACATCGCCCCCGGCCAGAGCGAACCTCCCCGCCGGGTGCAGATGGAGCCCTCCCAGCAGCTCGAACTCCCCCCGCCCGGCACCTGGCTCTTCGACCCGCCGCACACCGCCATCCGCTTCATCGCCCGCCACGTGGGCATGGCCAATGTGCACGGCCGCTTCACCCGGTTCCGGGGCGGCATCCACATCGCCGAGCGGATGGAGGACTCCCGCGTCGAGGTCGTCATCGACGCCTCCAGCATCAACACCGGCAACAACACCCGCGATGCCCACCTGCGCTCGGCCGACTTCCTCGACGTCGACAACTTCCCGGAGATCCACTTCGCCAGCAACCGCTTCACCTGGCGCAGCGGCCCCAAGTGGGCCATCCAGGGCCCCCTCACGATGCACGGCGTGAGCCGCTCGGTGACCCTGGACACCACGTACCTCGGCGCCGTCAACGGCGGCTATGAACAGGAACTGCGCTGCGCCGCCCTCGCCACGGCGGAACTCCACCGCGAGGACTACACGCTGAACTGGCGCAGTATGCTCGCCCGCGGCATCGCCGTGGTCGGCCCCACGGTCAAGCTGGAGTTCGACATCCAGGCGATGTACCGCAACCACGACACGCCGACCCCGCCGGAGTAGGCCCCTATCGGGCATGTGAAGGGGGCGGGCCCCGCGGCCCGCCCCATTGCCGTGTCAGATCACCGCTGCCGCTGGACGACGACCCGCCCGCATGACGACCCGCCACCCCTGGAGGCCGTTGACGACGACTCGCCGGATGACGTGCCGCCACCGCTGGTGGAGGAGGGCGAGTCGTCCTCACCACCGGTGCCGCCCGCCGAGGCGTCAGCCCGTACCGGCGTGCGTAGCGGGCTCAGCTGGCCGTCACGCCGTACGGGCTGGCGCCAAGGGGGACCGTCGCGACGACCTTGCGGGAATTCGGGTCGATGACCGAGAGAGTGCCCGCTCCCTGGTTCGCGACGTAGACCGCCTGGCCGGTGACCTCCAGATTGAAGGGGTCGGTGCCGGGAGGGCCCAGGGCGATGGTCGCCGAGACCCGGTGGGTGCCAGTGTCGATCACCGAGATGTTGCCCGGGCCGAGATCGGCGGAGTAGGCGCGACGGCCATCGGGCGCGACGGCCACGTCGAAGGGTCCCTGGCCGACCCGCACGGCGGTCGCCTTGCCGGTGCGGGTCGAGATGGCCAGGACCCGCTTTCCCACTTCGTCGGCGACGTAGGCCGACTTCCCGTCCGGGGTGATGGCGACCGCCACGGGGAAGCGCCCCGCTGGGAGTCGCCGGACGACCCGGCGTGTACGGGTGTCGATCACCGACAGGCTGCCCGACCCGGAATTCGCCACGTAGGCCGTACGACCGTCGCGGCTGAACGCCACGTTCACCGGGGACTTGCCGACCGAGATGGTCTTGGCAACCCGGTTGGTCCCGATGCCGATCACCGAGACGGTGTTCGAGCGGCCGTTGGCGACGTAAAGGGCCCTTCCGTCGGGGCTGAGACCGATACCGGTGGGGCTCTTCCCCACCCGCACGGTCTTGACGATCTTCTTTTTCCGGGTGTCAACGACCGAGACCCGGGCCGAACCGCTGTTGGCAATGTACAGGTGCCTGCCGTCCTTGGTGACAGCGATGCCTTCGGGCGCCAGGCCGGCCGGCACAGTCGCGACGACCTTGTAGGTGCGGGCGTCGACCACCGAGACGGTATTATCCTGCTGATTCGTGACATACACCCGGCCACTGGTACTGCCCCTGGGCGCGGTCGGCACGTGCGTGGCTTCCTTGTCGACACCGGTGGACGTACAGGAGACCAACAGAATCCCGATGCCTGCCGCCAGGACCGACTGGAGCGGCCTGCCGGGGCGCCGATGGCCGCTGCCGGCCCGGGTCCGCAGGACAGAGAACATCTCGCCTCCTGTGCGCGGTGCAGTGATTCGGCCGGGGGTCAGGCTCGGGCGAGGAGCCCGCGGGCGTAGTAGTCCTTCTCGTCCCGAACACCTGGAAGTGCGAAGAAGTAGCCGCCGCCCCGTGGGCTGATGTACGGCACCAGTGCCTCGTCTTCGAGCCGGGTCTGCATGGCGATGTAGGTGTTCAGCTTCCGCTGGAAGCAGTTGAACGCATGCCCCATGTCGAGTTCCCGCAGGTTGGGGCTCCGGTCGTAGTCGTAGCTGCGGCGCAGGATGGCGCTGGTCGCAGCGGTTTGCGGGGTCTGGGGATTGGCAAGGCGGATGTGGCAGTTCAGCGGGGTGATCAGGCCCTGCGGGTCATTGGTGTAGATCGGGTCCAACACGTCCGGGACGTTCTCGCCCACCGCGTACAGCGGGGCGCCGCTCGCCTTGCGGCGGCCGAAGATCCGTTCTTGCTGGGCAACGGGCACCTTCTGCCACGCTTCGATGAAGAAGTGCACGATGCGCACCACGTGGTAGGTGCCGCCCGCGGCCCAGGCCGGTTCGCCGCTCTTCGGCTGAACCCACACCACCTGGTTCATCTGGGCCTCGTCAGAGACGTCCGGGTTGGCGATGCCGTCGTGGAAGCCGAACCAGTCGCGCCGGATGCCGACGGGGCGCTCCTGATTGCGCTGGCCGTCGACGCGCCAGCGCAGCTTCATCGCGGATCTGGTGTGGGTCAGGATGTCGACCAGTGCGTGGACCGTCGTGTCTCGGTAATCAGCGCAGATCTGGATCAGCAGGTCGCCCTGGCTCATGGCGGGGTCCAGGTCGTCATGGCGGAAGGGTTTCATCGGGACGAGCTGGACCGGCTTGCGAGCGCTCAGTCCGTAGCGCTCATCGAAGAGGGACGCACCCACTCCGACGGTCACGGTGAGACCGTCCGCCGCGACCGTGGGCCCCACGATGCCGTTGTCCGACGGCGTAGCGGTCAGGGGTGCCTTCGGTGGCGTGCCGCCCGCCGTGAGGAAGCGGGCTCGCGCGGTCAGCATGCGGAAGAGCTCGGTGAGTTCCTTGCGGTTGGCGGCGGTCACATCGCACGACACGAAAATCGCGACCTGTTGCGGCGCGGTGGCGATCCCCGCCTGGTGATACCCATGGAAGGGAATCACCCGCGACCTCGGCGCCGCCTTGATCTCGCCGACCGAGTCCGCGACCGCCCCACCGCCGACCGCCGCGATCCCGCCCGCCGCACCGGCCACACCCACGGCGGCACCCTGAAGAAACCACCGCCGAGCGAAGGCCCCCATCGGGCACCCACCGCCACTCCACCCCTCAGCCGACGGGGCTGGTGTCTCCTCAGCCATGGTTCCCCTCAGGCAGTTCCGACCAGCGTCCGGAGATGCGCCAGTTGTGCATGAATAGACGTTTAATTAGAGATTAACGAATAAATTAACGCCTTTCGTCATGAAGGGCGCCATGAGGGTGAGGGATGAGAGGGGGTGAGGGGCTCGATGAGCGGTTGTCCCGAGACATGAGGCCCCTTGAGTGATACATGGAGCGAAGAGACCGTAGCCGAGCTCGTTGGAATGTGACGAACGTGTGTGTGATAAGTGGTCAAGTTGTGATGCGGGGAAAGGGGGTGGTCAGCACATAGATTGGGCTCACCCACCGAACGACGAAGGCGGTAGATCCCATGAGCCTGTACGACATCCCCCTGCGCACCCTCACCGGCGAGCCGACCTCGTTCGGTGAGCACCGGGGTGCGGCGCTGCTGGTGGTCAATGTGGCGTCCAAGTGCGGTCTGACCCCGCAGTACGAGGGGCTCGAGCGGCTGCAGCAGCGCTATGCCGGGCGCGGGTTCACCGTGCTGGGGGTTCCGTGCAACCAGTTCGCGGGGCAGGAGCCGGGGACGAGCGAGGAGATCCAGACGTTCTGCTCGACGACCTACGGGGTGTCCTTCCCGCTGCTGGAGAAGATCGATGTCAACGGCGAGCAGCGCCATCCGCTCTACGCCGAGCTGACGGGGACGCCGGACGCGCAGGGCGAGGCGGGGGATGTGCAGTGGAACTTCGAGAAGTTCCTGATCTCGCCGGACGGTGAGGTCGTGGGCCGGTTCCGGCCGCGGACCGAGCCGGAGGCGGACGATGTCGTCGCCGCGATCGAGGCGCAGCTGCCCCGGTGAGGTGAAGCGAAAGGGGGCGAGGGACCGGGAGGCCCCTCGCCCGCCCGGTCAGCCGCGTTCCGCGGCAAACGCGGCCAGCCACGCCAGCGGCGCGTTCCAGTTGATCGCCACCTCATTGGTGGAGTACGAGCCGATGTCGTCGATGTAGCATGCCGCGGGCGCGCAGCCCGGGAGCTTCTCCTGCGCCACCGGATCCTGCAGCCCCGAGTTCGCGCCGCCCGCGATCGACCCGGCGGGCGGGTTCGGCAGCGAGGCGTCGTACTGGTGCGCCCAGAAGCGGTGGTGCTGGTTCTGCGAGGCGCGCTCGCCGTAGCCGGTGACGTACGACTGGCCGAGCGCGTTGCGGCCGAGCAGATAGTCCAGCGTCTCCAGCGCCCCGGCGCGGTACCGCCGCTGCTTGGTGAGCTCGTAGGCGACGGCCAGGACCGTCCCGTTGTTGGCCACCTGGCCGTTGGAGCCCCACACATAGCCGTCCGCCGGCAGCGGCACCGCGTAGCCCTGACCGGCCATCGTGCTCAACCGGCCATCGGCCGCGGAGACCACGGAGGCGCGGACGCGGGCGAGGTCGGTGGCGGGCAGGCCGTTGGGGACGGTGGCCAGGACGATCCGCCCGAGGGGCCCGGTGTCCTGCCAGCTGAAGCCGTGCGGGGTGAATACATCGCTCGCGGTGTGATACGGCGAGGAGGTGACCGCGTCCCGATACCGCGCCTCCCCGGTGGTCGCGTACAGCTCCGCCGCCGCCCAGTAGAACTCGTCGCCCACCTCGCTGTCGTCGTACGCCCCGCCGCCGGTGGCGTCGGAGGCCGGTGCCGGCACATCGGGGTTCGCCCGCGCGGCGGCCCAGGCGCGGCGCGCGGAGTCCAGGCAGCGGGCGGCGAAGGCGGCGTCGTACGGCGCGTAGACCCGGGCGCACTGGGCCGCCGCGGCGGCCAGGTTGAGGGTGGCGGCGGTGGACGGCGCGTGCAGCTCACGCGGCTCGGCGTCCTGCTCCGGCCGGGTGGGCAGCCCGGTCCAGGCGGCGTCATGGACCTTGTGGAAGGCCATGCCCGCCCGCGGCTTGCCCTCCGGGATCTGCATGCGCATCAGGAACTCCAGCTCCCAGCGCGCCTCGTCGAGCACATCGGGGATCCCGTTGCCGCGCTCGGGGACGCGCAGCGTCGAATCCCCGAGCGCCGCCGCGTGCCCCGCACGCTTCGCGCGCTCGAAGGAGTTGACCAGCTGCCAGGCCGCGAGACCGCCGTTGACCACGTATTTTCCCTGGTCACCGGCGTCGTACCAGCCGCCGCGCACATCCCGGTCGTAGTCGCACACCCCGCTGGCGCAGGGCACGGCGGTGTCGCCCCGGTTGGGGGCGACGCCCAGATGGCCCGCCGGGCGCGCGTAGGCCGCACCGGCGAGCGACGCCTCGATGGGGATACCGCTGCGCTGCTGGTAGAAGAAGGACATCGCGTCCGCGCGCAAGCCCTCGTAGAGGTTCGCGCGGAGGTCGAAGGGGTGGCTGGTCCGCCCGTCCACGGTGAGCGTGTAGCCGGTGCCCGTCCCGTGGTACGAGGAGAAGTCCACCAGATGGGCCGACTGCCCGGAGGCGGCGTCCGCGCCCCGTACGGTGGTGGTGCCCGAGGCGGCCGTCCGCCCCGCGGCGTCGCGCAGCTGCCAGGGCAGGGCGGTGGTGCTCGCGCTGACGACGGTGGCGCGTTTGGGGCCGTCCGGCAGATACCCCAGCTGATTGACCTGGACGGCGGAGGGTGCGGCAGCCGCGGGAGCCGTGGGGGAGTCCGCTCCGGCGGGCGCGGACTGGGCCGCGATCAGCAGCAGCGCACCGGTGAGCAGCGCGGTGGCGGCCCGCGCGCCGCGCGGACGGCGTAACAGGGGCAGGGACATGACGGACCCTCCTGGGGGAGTGGGAGGCATGGGAGCGCTCCCAACTTGTGTAATGACGTGATCGCAGCGCGTCAAGGGACTGGACGGGTGCACGGTCCGTCCCGCCCCCTCTGTCACATCGCACCCGGCCCATCCGTCAGCACGGTGTGGCCTGCGACGGTGCGGTCTGGACAAGGGGATGTGACCGATGAACGAGAACCACCTTCTGGCGGAGGGCTTCGAGGCCCACCGCAGCCATCTGCGCGCGGTGGCCTACCGCATGCTCGGCTCGCTGAGCGAGGCGGACGACGCCGTCCAGGAGGCATGGCTGAGGCTCAGCCGCTCCGACACCGGCGCGGTGGAGAACCTGGGCGGCTGGCTGACCACCGTCGTCGGCCGGGTCTGCCTGGACATGCTGCGCTCGCGCACCGCCCGGCGCGAGGAGCCCCTGGGGGTGCACCTCCCCGACCCGGTCATCAGCCGTGCGAGCGGGCCCGGCCCCGAGGACCAGGCGCTGCTCGCCGACTCCGTCGGCCTCGCCCTGCTGGTCGTCCTGGAGACGCTGGCCCCCGCCGAACGGCTGGCCTTCGTACTGCACGATCTGTTCGCCGTGCCGTTCGACGAGATCGCCCCCATCGTCGGCCGCACCCCGGCCGCCGCCCGTCAGCTCGCCAGCCGCGCCCGCCGCCGGGTGCGGGGAGCGGCCCCGGTCCCCGACGCGGACCTGGCCCGGCAGCGCGAGGTCGTGAACGCCTTTCTCGCCGCCGCGCGCGAGGGCGACTTCGAGGGGCTGATCGCCGTGCTCGACCCGGATGTCGTGCTGCGCGCCGACTACGGCCCCGCGCCCGCCCCCGCCCCGCGCGAGGTGCATGGCGCGGCGGCCGTGGCGGACCAGGCGCTCACCTTCTCCCGCCTCAGCGGCCCGGGCCTCCACGCCCGGCCCGCGCTCGTCAACGGGGCCGTGGGCGTGGTCAGTTCGCGGGAGGGGCGGCCGTACTCGGTGCTGGCCTTCACGGTCGCGGACGGCAGGATCGTGGCGATCGACATCCTGGCCGACCCCGAGCGGCTGAGCGGGCTCGATCTGGCGGACCTGGACTGACGAACGTGGGCTGACGGACCTGGGCTGACGAAACAGCAAAGGCAGGGAGGAACTCCTCCCTGCCACTATCAACCTATAGCGCACCGGGGGGCTTGCGGCAAGACCCCGGGTGTGCCTCAGGATGGGCGGCCGATGCCAGAACCTGGGGAAACGGGGGGTTTGCGATATGCGTGTGGTGTTGTCGTCGTGGGGGTCGCGCGGGGACGTCGAACCGCTGGCGGGACTCGCGGTGCGATTGCGGGAACTCGGCGCGGAGGCGCGGGTGTGCGCGCCGCCGGACGAGGAGTTCGCGGCGCTGCTGGCCGGTGTCGGCGTGGAGCTGGTGCCGCTCGGCCCGACGGTGCGCTCGGTGGTGACCGGCGAGCGGCCGCCGTCGGCGGGGGCCGCGTTCCGGCTCGCGCCCGAGCTGGTCGCCGCGCGGTTCGACACGCTCGCCACGGCGGCCGAGGGATGCGACGTACTCCTCGCGACCGGCCTGATGCCGGCCGGTGCCCGCTCGGTGGCCGAGAAGCTGGGCATCCGCTATGTGTTCGCGTGCTTCCATCCGTTCGGACTGCCCTCGCGGCACTTCCGTCCGGGAAGGCGGCCCGGCACGCCGTCCCCCCGGGAGGAGACCGACCTCAAGGTGCTGTGGGAGCAGGACGCCCAGCGCGTGAACGAGCTGTACGGCGAGGCGGAGAACCGCCACCGGGCGGCGATCGGCCTGCCGCCGGTGGACAACGTCCGCGACTATGTCTTCACCGACCGGGCGTTGCTGGCGGCGGACCCGGTCCTGGGCCCGTGGCAGGACATGACGGAACTCGACCTCGTACAGACCGGGGCGTGGATCCTGCCGGACGAACGTCCGCTCCCGGATGAGCTGGAGGCGTTCCTGGACGCCGGTGAACCGCCGGTGTACGTGGGCTTCGGCAGCATGGCCATGCACACCTCGAGCGGCCTCGCCCGGGTGGCCATCGAGGCGGTCCGGGCGCAGGGCCACCGTGTCCTCCTCGCCCGTGGCTGGGCCGAACTGGCCCCGATCGACGACCGGGACGACTGCTTCGCCGTCGGCGAGGTCAACCATCAGGCGCTGTTCGGCCGGGTGGCCGCAGTCGTCCACCACGGTGGCGCGGGCACCACGACAACGTCCGCCCGGGCCGGTGCGCCTCAGGTGGTGGTGCCCCAGATCGCGGACCAGCCGCATTGGGCCGCCCGGGTGGCCGAGCTGGGCATCGGCGCGGCACACGACGGTCCGGCCCCGACGGTCGACTCCCTCTCGGCCGCGCTGAAAACGGCCCTGACCCCCGAGACCCGGGCACGGGCGAGGGCCGTGGCCGGCACGATGCGCACCGACGGGACGACGGTGGCCGCGAAGCTGCTCCTGGACGCCTGGGCATCGGACGGTCAGGCGCGCAGGTAGGTGAGCACCGCGAGGACGCGTCGGTGTCCGTGGCCGTCCAGGCGGAGGTCGAGCTTCTGGAGGATGCCGCTGACATGCTTGTTGACCGCGGCCTCCGTGACATAGAGGTCGCGGGCGATCTCGGCGTTGGAGCGTCCCTCGGCCATGAGGGAGAGGACCTCGCGCTCCCGGGGCGTGAGCCGCCGCAGGGGGTCCTGCCGTCGGCGCAGCAGCTGGCGCACCACCTCGGGGTCCATGACCGTCGCCCCGGCGGCCACCTGCTCGACCGCGCTCGCGAAGTGGGTGACGGCGCTGACCCGGTCCTTGAGCAGATAGCCGATGCCGCTCTCACTGCCCAGGTCGAGCAGGTGGGTGGCGTAGGACTGCTCGATGTACTGGCTGAGCACCAGAATGGGCAGGCCGGCGCGGTGGCCGCGCAGCGCGACCGCGGCACGGAGGCCGTCGTCGGCGTTGCCCGGTGGCATCCGCACATCGGTGATGACGATGTCGGGGTCGTGCTCATGGGCCGCGGCGATCAGCGCGTCGGCGTCGCCGACGGCCGCCGACACCTGGTGGCCGAAGCGGGTGAGCACGCTGACCAGGCCGTCCCGCAACAGCGGTGAGTCTTCGGCGAGCACGATGTTCAGCGGCACGGGAGCTCCACGCGCAGCAGTGTAGGGCCGCCCGCCGGGCTGGATATCCGCAGTCTGCCGTCCGCCGCGGCGACGCGGTCGGCCAGGCCGACCAGCCCGGTACCCGCGGCCGGGTCCGCCCCGCCGACGCCGTTGTCGCGGACTGACAGCGTCAGTACATCCGCGTCCAGCCGGGCGTGGACCTCGGCCTGGGTGGCCCGGCTGTGCTTGGTGGCGTTGGCCAGGGCCTCGGCGACGACGAAGTACCCCGTGCTCTCCACGGTCGAGGGCAGGCGGTACGGAAGCCGGATGTCGACGGTGACCGGCAGGGCGGAGCGGGTGGTGAGGTTGCCGACGGCCGCGGCGAGGCCATGGTCGGTGAGGGCCTTGGGGTGCACACCCCGGCTGAGCTCACGCAACTCGTTGACAGCGAGGGTGACTTCGCTCTGGGCCAGCGCGAGCTGCCGGGCCACCGGCGAGCCCGGCTCCGCGTCAAGACCGGCCAGGCCGAGCATCACATTGATGGAGACCAGCCGCTGCTGGGCGCCGTCGTGCAGGTCCCGCTCGATCCGTCGGCGCTCCGCGTCGAAGGCGTCCACCAGACGCGCCCGGGAGGCCCGGACCTCGGTGAGCTCCCGGCCCAGTTCGCCGTCGCGCGGCGCCAGGATCAGACGGGTCAGCGCGGCGCGGGCGCCGGCCCAGGCGGTGATGGTGTACGGCGCCGCCGGCAGCAGGCACAGGCCGATGACCAGCCAGGGCCAGGCTCCGGGGTCATCCATCGGCGACGTCATGAGCAGGACGGGCAGGGCGAGGGCGAAAGCCAGGACGAGCAGATCCATCCACCACAGGGCGGTCATCGACACCGCGGTGAAGCTCAGCTCCCGCCAGGTCGCGGGCTCCCGCAGCCGGGTCTCCAGCCACCCCCGCAGCCCGGGGCGCTCAGGGGCC
Source organism: Streptomyces sp. MK37H (assembly GCF_018035285.1). Taxonomy (NCBI): domain Bacteria; kingdom Bacillati; phylum Actinomycetota; class Actinomycetes; order Kitasatosporales; family Streptomycetaceae; genus Streptomyces; species Streptomyces sp. MK37H. The sequence continues at coordinate 15,948 of NZ_JAAAYH010000159.1, forward strand.
CGGTGTGGATCCGGCGCCGGGTCCGGGTCCACCAGCCGCAGCCGCCGGCGTTCGATCCGGGTGACGACGATGCCGGACAGCGCCACGGCGAGGAGGAGAACGGCGCCCACCCCCACGACCAGCGACACCAGCCCGGCCGCGGCCATGGTCAGCAGCGTGACCATGGCGATCGCGCCGAAGACGACTCCGGACAGCAGATAGGCCAACGCCCGCCAGGGCCAGGCCGAGGCCAGGAACCCCAAAGGACGCTGAGCGAGAGCCTGCCAGGCTGTTCGAGAAGGCACCCGCAGAAGATATGCGAGCCGTCCGCCCCGGTCGGTAGTGCGCGCACTACCTCTGATCTCGTACGCACACCAATGCGGTGCCCGCTCCGCTCCCGGTGGGATGAGCGCCATGCCGATCCGTAGCTACAGACGTCTCTTCCGCCTGGCCATTGCCCTGCTCATCGCCTCGACAGCGTTGTGGTGCCCGGCGACCGCGTACGCCACCACCCCAACCCACCCCACGCTGGACGCCGCCTCGATCGACGCCTACGTCAACGCCTATATGGAGCGGACCGATCTGCCGGGCGCGGTGGTGGCGGTCACCCGGGGCGACAAGGTCGTTCACGCGGCCGGATACGGGCACACCGCGGCCGGGAAGGCCATGACCGCGCGGACACCGGTGCCCGTGGCCTCGCTCTCCAAGTCCATGACCGCGCTGGCCGTCATGCGGCTGGTCGAGGAATGCCGAGTCGACCTGGACCAGCCGGCCCATCGCTATCTGCCCGAGTTCACGATGGCCGACCGGCGGGCCGAGAAGATCACCGTACGGCAGCTGCTGAACCAGACGTCGGGCATGGCCGACTCCGCCTACCCCGACCTCACCCGGCCCCAGGCACACACACTCACCGAGGCGGTCGCGGACATGCGCGGTGCCCGGCTCGCGGCGGAGCCGGGCACCGAGTGGAACTACCACAACCCCAACTACTTCGTCGCCGCACGGCTGGTCGAGGTCGTCAGCGGGCGGCCCTTCGCGGACTACCTGGCCACCCAGGTGTTCCGGCCCCTGGGCATGACCCACACCGAGTCGGTCGACACCACCGATGACATGCCGGATCACGCCCGGGGCTACGTCCGCGCCTACGGCATGATGTTCCCGCGCTCCCACCCCCGCTGGTTCGCGGCGGGCGGCCACGGCGTCGTGACCACGGCGGACGACCTCTCCCGGTGGCTGATCGCCCAGAACAACCAGGGCGTGTCCGCGGCGGGGCGGCGCGTCGTCTCCGCCCGGAGCATCGACGTCATGCACACCCCGCCAAAGGGCCGCGAGTACGCGATGGGCTGGTCCCTGAGCCCGTCCGGGGAGAAGCCCCGGCAGATCCGGCACACCGGTGAACTCCTGACCCACAACGCCATCCAGACGCTGCTGCCCGACAGCCGGACCGGCATCGCGATCGTGGCCAACACCGGAATGATCTCCGGGGACGACGCCGCCGTCATGCTCGAGGGACTGGTCGACCTGGCCCAGGGCAAGTCGCCGGCGGTGCGCACTCCGTTCACGATGAAGGCCGACTACGTCCTCGCGGCGCTGACCCTGCTGGCGATCGCACTGGGCGTGCTCGGAGCCGTTCGGGCACGCCGCTGGGCGCGGCGCACCGCGGACCGGCCGCTGTGGCGAGTGGGCTCGCGCATGCTGCCCTGCGCCGTCCCGGTCATCGTGTTCGCCCAACTCACCGCCTTAGTAGGCCTGTTCATGAACCGCGAGGGAACCCTGGCCCAGCTCATCTACATCTGGCCCGCCCTCGTCATCTGGTCGGCCGCGGCCGCCCTGGCCTCGACCGTGGCGATCACCGCGCGGTCGCTCGCCGTGCTCCTGGCCCGGAGGAGCCGTGTTCTACTCTCCGAGGGGCCGATAGGTGGCGATGATGACGCCGCTGTCCGTCAGGGTCGCGTCGGCGACATCGAACGCGATGGGGCCGAAGCCGTCGGCGAACAGGCGGCGCCCGGCTCCCAGGACGAGCGGGTGGACGCAGAGCAGGTATTCGTCGATGAGGCCCAGCGGGGAAAGTGACTGGATCAACGCGCCGCTGCCCATGATGTGCAGGTCGTCGCCCGGGGTCCTCTTGAGCTCGGCGACCGCCGCGGGGATGTCGCCGCTGAGCAGTGTGGAATGGGGCCACGGAAGGGGCTCGGCCAGGGTGTTGGACGCGACGTACTTGGGGGCGTTGTTGAGCGCGTCGAGGAACGGGCTGTCCTGGGTGTTCCAGTGGCCCAGA
>NZ_JAAAYH010000016.1:0-52205 GCF_018035285.1 Streptomyces sp. MK37H
GCAGCGGGGGAATATCCGGGCGCCCGGCGAACCTTCTACTGATGACCACGGTGAGCTGGCTCTCGACGAACGTGGCGGGCAGATCCGCCACGGTGCGGCCGATGCCGAGATCGACATGGTGCAGCTCGACCTCGGTGAGGCGGCGCAGCGGCAGCCCGGCGGCCGGCTCCCGGACACCGCCGGGCAGGATCACCTCGTACGGCAGGCGCTCCGGGGGCAGCGCGGCGACCGCCGCGTCGAAGCGGGTGGCGCTGGTGCGCAGGTCGTCCAGGTGGACGGCGAGCGGCCGGGCGGCATCCCGCCGGATGTCGGCGTCGCGGGTCTCCGCGTCGGGGTACATCGGAGTCTCTTCGCCGGTCCGGGCCCAGGTGAGGAGGTTCACCAGAGCGTCCGCGTTGCGGGCCAGGTGGGCCAGGACATGGCCGCGGGTCCAGCCCGGGAGCTCCGATGGACGGGCGAGGGAGGCCTCGTCGAGGGCGGCGACCGCGGTCAGCAGCCGGTCCGTCGCCTCCTGTACGGCGGCGGCGTCCCGGGCGTAGTCGGCCCCGGCGTAGTCGGTCATGACCCGACCGTAGTGCGCACCACACGATCGGGTGAAGTCGGCTCCCGCGTCCCGCAAATCGAATGTGCGTGCTATAGGCTCGGTGTGCTGCATCCTTAAGACATCGTCGTCGTGCCCCCATACCCTGGGTTGGGGGCTTCGCTCCGCTCCGCCTCTGCTCCGACCGGCAGGGCCGCCCCGCGAGCGGGCTCGGCGCACCCCGACTCTCTCAAGAAAGGTGCCGACCGGCGTGGCCGACCGTCTCATCGTTCGTGGCGCTCGCGAGCACAACCTCAAGAACGTCTCACTCGACCTTCCTCGCGACTCGCTCATCGTCTTCACCGGGCTGTCCGGGTCGGGCAAGTCGTCCCTCGCGTTCGACACGATCTTCGCCGAGGGGCAGCGCCGGTACGTCGAGTCGCTCTCCTCCTACGCCCGCCAGTTCCTGGGGCAGATGGACAAGCCCGATGTGGACTTCATCGAGGGCCTGTCCCCCGCGGTGTCGATCGACCAGAAGTCGACCTCGCGGAATCCGCGCTCGACGGTCGGCACCATCACCGAGGTCTATGACTACCTCCGGCTGCTGTTCGCCCGTATCGGCAAGCCGCACTGCCCCGAGTGCGGCCGTCCGATCGCCCGCCAGTCGCCGCAGGCGATCGTGGACCGGGTGCTGGAGCTCCCCGAGGGCAGCCGCTTCCAGGTGCTCTCCCCGCTGGTGCGCGAGCGGAAGGGAGAGTTCGTCGACCTCTTCTCCGATCTCCAGACCAAGGGCTACAGCCGCGCCCGGGTGGACGGCGTCACCATCCAGCTGTCCGACCCGCCGAAGCTGAAGAAGCAGGAGAAGCACACCATCGAGGTGGTCGTGGACCGCCTCACCGTCAAGGACAGCGCCAAGCGCCGGCTGACGGACTCGGTGGAGACCGCGCTCGGCCTCTCCGGCGGCATGGTGATCCTCGACTTCGTCGACCTGGAGGCGGACGACCCGCAGCGGGAGCGGATGTTCTCCGAGCATCTCTACTGCCCGTACGACGACCTGTCCTTCGAGGAGCTGGAGCCGCGCACCTTCTCCTTCAACTCGCCCTTCGGCGCCTGCCCGGAGTGCACCGGCATCGGCACCCGGATGGAGGTCGACCCGGAGCTGATCGTCCCGGACGAGGAGAAGTCGCTGGACGAGGGCGCCATCCACCCCTGGTCCCACGGCCACACCAAGGACTACTTCGGCCGCCTGGTCGGCGCGCTCGCCGACGCGCTCGGCTTCCGTACCGACGTCCCCTGGGCCGGGCTTCCGCAGCGCGCCAAGAAGGCGCTGCTCAACGGGCACCGGACCCAGATCGAGGTCCGCTACCGCAATCGCTACGGCCGCCAGCGGGCGTACACCACGGCCTTCGAGGGCGCGCTGCCCTTTGTGAAGCGGCGCCACTCGGAGGCGGAGAGCGACGCCAGCCGGGAGCGGTTCGAGGGCTATATGCGCGAGGTGCCCTGTCCCACCTGTGAGGGCACCCGCCTGAAGCCGATCGTCCTGGCCGTCACCGTCCAGGACAAGTCCATCGCGGATGTCTCGGCGATGTCGATCAGCGAATGCGCCGAGTTCCTGCGCGGCATGGAGCTGAGCGCGCGCGAGAAGACCATCGCCGAGCGGGTCCTCAAGGAGGTCAACGAGCGGCTGCGGTTCCTGGTCGACGTCGGCCTGGACTACCTCTCGCTCAACCGAGCCGCGGGCACCCTCTCCGGCGGCGAGGCCCAGCGCATCCGGCTGGCCACTCAGATCGGTTCCGGTCTGGTCGGCGTGCTCTACGTGCTGGACGAGCCCTCCATCGGCCTGCACCAGCGCGACAACCACCGGCTGATCGAGACGCTGGTGCGGCTGCGCGACCTCGGCAACACCCTGATCGTCGTGGAGCACGACGAGGACACCATCAAGACCTCGGACTGGGTGGTGGACATCGGCCCGGGCGCGGGCGAGCACGGCGGCAAGGTGGTGCACAGCGGGCCGCTGAGCGAGCTGCTGGTCAACCAGGAGTCGGTGACCGGGCACTATCTGTCCGGCAAGAAGGCCATCCCGCTGCCGGCGGCGCGCCGACCCATGGACCCCAAGCGGCGCCTTACGGTCCACGGCGCCCGGGAGAACAACCTCCAGGACATCGACGTGTCCTTCCCGCTCGGCGTGCTCACCGCCGTCACCGGTGTCTCCGGATCGGGTAAGTCCACGCTGGTCAACGACATCCTCTACACCCATCTGGCCCGCGAGCTGAACGGTGCGCGGGCGGTTCCCGGGCGGCACACCCGGGTCGCCGGCGACGATCTCGTCGACAAGGTGGTGCATGTCGACCAGTCGCCCATCGGCCGCACCCCGCGCTCGAACCCGGCCACGTACACCGGCGTCTTCGACCATGTGCGCAAGCTGTTCGCGGAGACGATGGAGGCCAAGGTCCGCGGGTACCAGCCCGGGCGGTTCTCCTTCAACGTCAAGGGCGGCCGCTGCGAGAACTGCTCCGGTGACGGCACCATCAAGATCGAGATGAACTTCCTGCCGGATGTGTATGTGCCGTGCGAGGTCTGCCACGGCGCGCGCTACAACCGGGAGACCCTGGAGGTGCACTACAAGGGCAAGTCCATCGCCGAGGTGCTGGACATGCCCATCGAGGAGGCCCTGGACTTCTTCGAGGCGGTGCCCACCATCGCCCGCCATCTGCGCACCCTCAACGAGGTCGGGCTGGGCTATGTCCGGCTCGGGCAGCCCGCGCCGACCCTCTCCGGCGGTGAGGCCCAGCGCGTCAAGCTGGCGAGCGAACTCCAGAAGCGGTCGACCGGCCGCACGGTGTATGTGCTGGACGAGCCGACCACCGGTCTGCACTTCGAGGACATCAGCAAGCTGATCAGCGTGCTCTCCGGCCTGGTCGACAAGGGCAACACGGTGATCGTCATCGAGCACAACCTCGATGTGATCAAGACGGCCGACTGGGTCGTGGACATGGGCCCCGAGGGCGGCAGCGGCGGCGGTCTGGTGATCGCCGAGGGCACCCCGGAGGATGTGGCCTCGATCCCGGTCAGCCACACCGGGAAGTTCCTGCGGGACATGCTGGGCGACCGGGTGAGCGACGCCACGGTGCCCGGCGCGCGCAAGGGCGGCGTGACCGCCAAGAAGGCGCCAGCCAAGAAGGCCGCCACGAACTCCACGGCGGCCAAGAAGACCGCGGCGAAGAAGACCGTGGCCAAGAAGGCGGCGGCCAAGACCACGGCCGCCTCCAAGCGGGCGGCCGCGAAGTAGCCCAAGCCGCTCTGCCCGCGCCGCGCCCGGACCGACCCGGGCGCGGCGCGAGCGCGGGCGTAACGGTTGGGCTCAGGCCAGCTCGGACGCGTAGGGCGGCTCCGCGCCCGCGCGGGAGCAGGTGATCGCGGCGGCGCGGGCGGCGAAGCCCAGCACATCCCGCCAGGCCGCCTCGTCCAGCTTGGCCAGCGCGGGCGCCGACAGCGCCTGGTGCCCCGCCAGCCGGTGCAGCAGCGCGGCGTTCACGGTGTCGCCCGCCCCGATGGTGTCCACGATGTCCACCCGCTCGCCCGGCACCGAGATCACCGAGCCGTCCTGCCGCCGTACGCTCAGACCCTCCCCGCCATGGGTGAGCACCACGGCCGCCGGGCCCGCCGCCAGCCACGCGCCCACGGCCCTCTCGACGTCCCCCGCGTCCTCCGAGTCGGCCAGCCACCTCGCGTCCTCTATGGACAGCTTCAGCAGGCCGATATGGGGCAGCCAGCCGTGGAAGCGGGCCCGGTAGGCGTCGGCGTCGGGGATCAGACCGGTGCGGATATTGGGGTCCAGCGTGGTGAAGACCCCGCGCGCGGCCTCGCGCCGCAGCAGCTCCTCGTAGGCGCTCGCGCCCGGCTCCAGCACCAGCGAGCAGGTGCCCAGCGACAGCGCGCTCACCCCCTCGGGAAGGGACGGCGGCAGGCTGAAGAGCCGGTCCGCGGTGCCCTGTACATAGAAGCCGTACCCGGCCGAGCCATCGGCCCCGATGGCTCGGCAGGCGACGGCCAGCGTCGTGGGCTCCTCGCCGCGCTGCACCAGCGCGGTGTCCACGCCGTCCTTCCGCAGGCCCTCCAGCAGCGCCTCCCCGAAGCCGTCCGTGGAGACCCGCGAGCAGAACGCGGTGGGCGAGCCGAGCCGCCCCAGCGCCAGCGCGGTGTTGTACGGGCCGCCGCCGCGCGCGGGGCGCAGCGCGGGCAGCCGGTCACCCGCCGCGGGGCTCGACGTGCGCTCGGGCACGAGGTCGATCAGGGCTTCTCCGGCGACGACGATCACGAGACGGGGTCCTTTCCGGCGAGTCCGGGGGTTCCGGGGAGCGGTCGGTCGAGGGCTTCGGCCACACAGCCGCATGAGGTGCGGTGGACGAAGGCGCAGGGCAGCCGTACGGTGCGCGGCGGCCGCCCCGGATTCTCCAGCCGCTCGAGCAGCAGCCGGACGGCGGTGGCGCCGACCTCCCGGCTGGGCTGGGAGATCGCGGTGAGCCCGGGGGAGAAGACATCCGCCCAGGAGAAGTCGTCGAAGCAGACCAGCGCGAGATCGTCCGGCACGCTCAGGCCCGCCGTCCGCAGGGCGCGCAGCGCGCCGATGGTCATCGCGTTGTTCGCGGTGATGATCGCGGTGGGCGGTCCGGGGGAGGCCAGCAGCCGGTGGACGGCGTCCTCCGCGCCCCGCGCCTCGGAGTGGCCCTCGGCCAGCAGCCCGGGGCGGAACGGCAGCCCGTGCCGCTCCAGCCCGGCCCGGTAACCCGCGATCCGCTCGGTGGTGGTGCTCAGCCCCGGCAGCCCGGCGACCAGTCCGATGTGGATGTGGCCGAGGTCGGCGAGATGGCCGACCAGCTGTTCGGTGGGGCGGGCGTTCTCAGCGCACACCTGGTCATGGGCGTCGCCGACCAGCCGGTCGAGGAAGACGGCGGGGATCTTACGGCGGGCCAGATACTCCAGCAGCCCGGCGGGCGCGGCCGACGGGGCGACGATCACGCCGTCCACCCGTCGCTCATGGAGCAGCCGGACGACGGTCAGCTCATGCTCGGGGTCGTCATGCGGATCGGCGATCAGCAGACCGTAGCTCCGCTCCAGGGCGCTGGACTCGACGCCCTGGAGGATCTCGGTGAAGTACGGATTGCTGATCGCCGAGACGGCCAGGCCGATCGAACGGGTGCGCGCGGTCACCAGGGAGCGCGCCAGCGAATTGGGGCTGTATCCGAGGTCGTCGATGGCGTCCAGCACGGCCTTACGGGTGCCGGGGCGGACCGGCCGGGTCTCGTTGAGCACATGCGAGACGGTGGCCACGGACACCCCGGCGCGCCGGGCGACATCGACCATGGTTGCCATCCGCTGCTGTCCTTAACGTCGAGATCGTCGGGGGAGTCGGTCCAAGGGGGAGTCGGTCCAAGGGGGAGTCGGTCCAAGGGGGAGTCGGGGCCGTCGGGCTGCCGAGCCGCGCTGGGGGCACGTAACGTATCGCATCGGGCGTCCGGCGTAAACGTTTGCGCAAGCGCTTACGTCCCCCCCCGGGGGTGGCGGCGAACGGAAGGATCTGTGCCGGTATGGTCGGAGGGCCCTCACCTCCCCAGGAGCCGCAGATGTCCAGCCAGCCCGCCTCCCGTCGAACCGTGCTGTGCTGCGCCGCGCTGGCCGGGGCCGCCGGGCTCGGGGCGGCGGCCTGCTCCCCGGGATCGGGCAAGAAGGCGTCCCCGACGCCCACCGCCCCCGTCGAGCTCGGCTCGGCCGGTGTCGTGCCGGTCGGTGGCGCCAAGATCTACCGCGAGCAGCGGGTGGTGGTCGCCCAGCCCGCCAAGGGGGAGTTCACGGCGTTCAGCGCGGTGTGCACCCACGCCGGGTGCGTCGTCGACACCGTCGAGGACGGCAAGATCACCTGCCCCTGCCACGGCAGCCAGTTCGACGCCCGCACCGGCAAGGTCGTCCAGGGGCCCGCGGAGAAGCCGCTGCCGTCGGTCCCGGTCACCGCGAAGGGCGGACGGCTCGTCGCGGGCCCCGACGCCTGAGCGGGCGGCATCTGGGCGGGCGAGGTCGGCGGCTCCTGAGCGGGCGGCACCTGAGCGGACGACGTCGGCGACGCCTGGGCGGACGATGCCCGTCCGGCCGCCCGGCGCGTGCCCGGGCGGGCCGCGGAATCCCCAAATCCCCTGGACCTCACCGAACCGCGTCCCGAGGGCACCGGATGTGTCACTCCCCGCAAGTAGGGTGGTGACCATGGCCGACCCGAGCAGCTACCGCCCCAAGCCGGGACAGATCCCCGACTCGCCGGGGGTCTACAAGTTCCGTGACGAGCACGGCCGGGTGATCTACGTCGGAAAGGCGAAGAGCCTGCGCCAGCGGCTCTCGTCGTACTTCCAGGACCTGGCGAACCTCCACCCGCGGACCCGCACCATGGTCACCACGGCCGCCGCCGTGGAATGGACCGTGGTCTCCACCGAGGTCGAGGCCCTGCAGCTCGAGTACTCCTGGATCAAGGAGTTCGACCCCCGGTTCAACGTCAAGTACCGCGACGACAAGAGCTACCCCTCCCTCGCCGTGACCCTCAACGAGGAGTTCCCCCGGGTCCAGGTGATGCGCGGCGCCAAGAAGAAGGGCGTGCGCTACTTCGGCCCGTACGCCCACGCCTGGGCCATCCGCGAGACCGTCGACCTGATGCTGCGCGTGTTCCCCGTCCGGACCTGCTCCGCCGGGGTGTTCAAGCGCTCCGCCCAGATCGGCCGCCCCTGTCTGCTCGGCTATATCGGCAAGTGCTCGGCCCCCTGCGTCGGCCGTGTCACCGCCGAGGAGCACCGCCAACTGGCCGAGGAGTTCTGCGACTTCATGGCCGGCCGCACCGGCACCTATCTGCGCCGCCTGGAGCAGCAGATGCACGAGGCCGCCGAGGATATGGAGTACGAGAAGGCGGCCCGGCTCCGCGACGACATAGGGGCGCTCAAGCGCGCCATGGAGAAGAACGCGGTGGTGCTCGCCGACGCCACCGACGCCGACCTGATAGCGGTCGCCGAGGACGAGCTGGAGGCGGCCGTCCAGATCTTCCATGTGCGCGGCGGCCGGGTGCGCGGTCAGCGCGGCTGGGTCACCGACAAGGTCGAGGCCGTCGACACCGCCGGGCTGGTCGAGCACGCCCTCCAGCAGCTGTACGGGGAGGAGCGCGGCGACGCGGTCCCCAAGGAGGTCCTGGTGCCCGCCGTGCCGGAACCGGCCGAGCCGGTCACCCAGTGGCTCGCCGGGCGCCGCGGCTCCCGGGTCGATCTGCGCATCCCGCAGCGCGGCGACAAGAAGGACCTCATGGAGACCGTCCAGCGCAACGCCCAGCAGGCGCTCGCGCTGCACAAGACCAAGCGCGCCTCCGACCTCACCACCCGCTCCCGGGCGCTGGAGGAGATCGCCGAGGCCCTGGGGCTGGACTCCGCTCCGCTGCGCGTGGAGTGCTTCGACATCTCCCATCTCCAGGGCGATGACGTGGTGGCCTCCATGGTGGTCTTCGAGGACGGGCTCCCCCGGAAGAGTGAGTACCGCCGCTTCCAGATCAAGAGCTTCGCCGGGCAGGACGATGTCCGCTCCATGCACGAGGTCGTGAGCCGCCGCTTCCGCCGCTATCTGCAGGAAAAGCAGAAGACGGGGGAGTGGCAGGAGGAAGCCATCGGGGCTTCCGGGTTTCCCGGGGCCACCGAGGCTTCCGGGATCGCCGGGGCTCCCGAGGCCACCGAGGCATCTGGGGCCGTCGAGACTCCCGGGGCCACCGGTATCGCCGGGCAGCCCATCGACGGACCCCATGGACCCGATGGACCCGATGGACCCCATGGACCCGATGGACCCGACCAGGGGCCCTCCGGCCCGATCGACGAGGAGGGCCGGCCCAAGCGGTTCGCCTACCCGCCCCAGCTCGTCGTGGTCGACGGCGGCAAGCCGCAGGTGGCGGCCGCCAAACGGGCCCTGGACGAGCTCGGCGTCGACGATGTCGCCGTCTGCGGCCTCGCCAAGCGGCTCGAGGAGGTGTGGCTGCCGGACGAGGAGGACCCGGTGGTGCTGCCCCGCAGCAGCGAGGGGCTCTACCTCCTCCAGCGGGTCCGCGACGAGGCCCACCGCTTCGCCATCACCTACCAGCGCAGCAAGCGCGCGAAGTCGCTGAAGGCCGGGCCGCTGGACACCGTTCCAGGTCTCGGTGACAGCCGTAAGCAGGCACTGCTGAAGCACTTCGGCTCGGTCAAGCGGCTGCGCGCCGCCACCGTCGAGCAGATCTGCGCGGTGCCCGGCGTCGGCCGTAAGACGGCCGAGGCGGTCGCCGCGGCGCTCGCCGGGTCCGCCCCGGCGGCGCCCGCCGTGAACACCGCCACAGGAGAGATCATTGAGGACGAGGCCGCCGGCGCGGCGTCGTCGAACGGGGGGACCAGACCATGACCGAGCACGAGAACCATGGAGACGGAGCGCAGGTGAATACGGGCACGTCGGGCGAGCCCGCCGAGGCGGCGGCCATCCCCGAGCTGGTGATCATCTCTGGAATGTCGGGCGCGGGCCGCAGCACCGCCGCCAAGTGTCTGGAGGACCTCGGCTGGTTCGTCGTGGACAACCTGCCGCCCGCGCTGATCCCCACCATGGTCGACCTGGGCGCCCGCTCCCAGGGCAATGTGGCCCGGATCGCCGTGGTGGTGGACGTCCGCGGCCGCCGCTTCTTCGACAACCTCCGCGAGTCCCTCGCCGACCTCGCCGCCAAGAACGTCAAGCGGCGCGTGCTGTTCCTGGAGGCGTCCGACGAGGCCCTGGTGCGCCGCTTCGAGTCGGTGCGCCGCCCGCACCCCCTCCAGGGGGACGGCCGGATCGTGGACGGCATCGCCGCCGAGCGCGATCTGCTGCGCGAGCTGCGCGGGGACGCCGATCTGGTGATCGACACCTCCAGCCTCAACGTCCATGAGCTGCGGGCCAAGATGGACGCCCAGTTCGCGGGCGAGGAGGAGCCCGAGCTGCGGGCCACCGTGATGTCGTTCGGCTACAAGTACGGCCTTCCGGTCGACGCCGATCTGGTGGTGGACTGCCGCTTCCTGCCCAATCCGCACTGGGTCCCCGAGCTGCGCCCCTTCACCGGGCTCAACGAGGAGGTCTCCAGCTATGTCTTCAACCAGCCCGGCGCCAAGGAGTTCCTGGACCGCTACGCGGAGCTGCTCCAGCTCATCGCCGCGGGCTACCGCCGCGAGGGCAAGCGCTATGTGACCATCGCCGTCGGCTGCACCGGCGGCAAGCACCGCAGCGTCGCGATGTCCGAGCGGCTCGCCCCGCGGCTGGCCGCCGAGGGAGTGGAGACCGTCATCGTCCACCGGGACATGGGGCGCGAGTGACCATTCGTACCAATCGGCTGCGACGGCTGGTCGGGGCGCGGACGAACCGGAGCGCACAGCCCAAGGTCGTCGCCCTGGGCGGCGGCATGGGCCTGTCGGCGTCGCTCGCCGCGCTGCGCCGGATCACCGGCGATCTGACCGCCGTCGTCACCGTGGCCGACGACGGGGGCTCCAGCGGACGCCTCCGCGACGAGCTGGGCGTGCTGCCGCCCGGCGATCTGCGCAAGGCCCTGGCCGCGCTGTGCGGCGACGACGACTGGGGCCAGACCTGGGCGCGGGTCATCCAGCACCGCTTCGCCAGCGAGGGCGATCTGCACGGCCACGCGGTGGGCAATGTGCTGATCGTCGCCCTGTGGGAGCAGCTGGGCGACCATGTGAAGGCGCTCGACCTGGTCGGCAAGCTGCTGGGCGCCCACGGCCGGGTGCTGCCCATGTCGGCCGTCCCCCTGGAGCTCCAGGCGTACGTCCGGGGCCATGACCCGGCGCGCCCGGACGAGGTCTCCACCGTCGCGGGGCAGGCCACCGTGGCGCTCACCCCCGGCGAGGTGCAGTCGGTCCATCTGGTGCCGCACGATCCGCCGGCCGTCCCGGAGGCCGTCGAGGCGGTCATGGACGCCGACTGGGTGGTGCTGGGGCCCGGCTCCTGGTTCTCCTCCGTGATCCCGCATCTGCTGGTCCCCGATCTGCTCAAGGCGCTCACCGAGACCAAGGCCCGGCGGGTGCTCTCGCTGAACCTCGCCCCTCAGCCGGGAGAAACCGAAGGCTTCTCTCCGCAGCGTCATTTGGAGGTTTTGGCCCGACACGCCCCTAAACTCGCCTTCGACGTGGTGCTGGCCGACGAGGCCGCCGTCCCCGACCAGAGCAGTCTGTGCGACGCCGCCAAGCGGCTGGGTGGCACAGTCGAGCTGGCGCCGGTGGCCGCGACCGACGGTGCCCCGAAGCATGACCCGGAGCTTCTGGCGGCCGCGTACGACCGTATTTTTCGGATGCATGGAAGGATCGGCCCATGGCGATGACGGCAGCGGTGAAGGACGAAATCTCCCGGCTCCCCGTCACCCGGACCTGCTGCCGGAAAGCGGAGGTCTCGGCGATCCTGCGGTTCGCGGGCGGGCTGCACCTGGTCAGCGGGCGCATCGTGATCGAGGCGGAGCTGGACACCGGGATCGCGGCCCGCAGGGTCCGCAAGGACATCCTGGAGATCTTCGGCCACTCCTCGGATCTGGTGGTGATGGCCCCCGGCGGGCTGCGCCGCGGCAGCCGGTACGTGGTGCGGGTGGTGGCGGGCGGTGACCAGCTGGCGCGGCAGACCGGCCTGGTCGACGGCCGCGGCCGGCCGATCCGCGGACTGCCGCCGCAGGTCGTCTCCGGCGCCACCTGCGACGCCGAGGCCGCCTGGCGCGGGGCCTTCCTCGCCCATGGCTCGCTCACCGAGCCCGGCCGCTCGTCCTCCCTGGAGGTGACCTGCCCCGGCCCCGAGGCCGCGCTCGCCCTGGTCGGCGCCGCCCGCCGGCTGCAGATCGCCGCCAAGGCGCGCGAGGTGCGCGGGGTGGACCGGGTGGTCGTCCGGGACGGTGATGCCATCGGCGCGCTGTTGACGCGGCTGGGGGCCCATGAGTCGGTCCTCGCCTGGGAGGAGCGGCGGATGCGCCGCGAGGTGCGGGCCACCGCCAACCGCCTCGCCAACTTCGACGACGCCAATCTGCGCCGCTCGGCCCGCGCCGCCGTCGCCGCCGGGGCCCGGGTGCAGCGCGCCCTGGAGATCCTGGGCGACGAGGTGCCCGAGCACCTCGCCGCGGCCGGGCGGCTGCGCATGGAGCACAAGCAGGCGTCCCTGGAGGAGCTGGGCGCCCTCGCCGACCCGCCGCTGACCAAGGACGCCGTCGCGGGCCGTATCCGCCGGCTGCTGGCCATGGCCGACAAGCGCGCCCAGGACCTGGGCATCCCCGGCACCGAGTCCAGCCTGACCGAGGAGATGGCCGAGGGCATGGTCGGCTGACCGGTCCTCCGAGCTGATGGGCCCCATCAGTTACAGCGAGCCCTACGAGCCGGCGCCCCCCTCAGCTGACGGCCCGACAAGCCGTACGAGAGCCGCACCCCACGCCCCCGGATCACACGGGCGATCCGGGGGCGTGGTGCGTCCCGGGGCATGTGACGGCGGTTCCGCGTGCCGCTGTTGACATGACCATGTGTCGTGACAAGTCTGGAGCGCTGCGCACTCGCGTGTCTTCACACGACAGCCAGGGGGGCTCATGAAGCTCAGACGCACGGTGAGATTCAGACGCACGATGAGATCGAGCGGCGCGGTGGTGGCACTTGCCGCGCTGCTCCTGGGGGGACTGGCCGCGGCACCCGCGGCCACCGCACAACAGTCGGCGGACTCCGTCGGCGACGGGTTGTCCGTATGGACCGCCCAGGTCACGAAGGATCAGATTCCGCTGCTGCTCCGCGCCGGAGCGGACGGCACCGAGCTGGGGCGGCGGGTGCCCGAGAAGGGCACCGGGCCGGTCGAGCTCTACCTCACCGCCCAGCAGGCCGCCGAGCTGCGCGGCAAGGGCGTGCGGCTCACGGAGAAGAAGGTCTCCGCGCAGAGCCGCGACCGACTGAAGGCCGCGGGCGACGGAGTCTTCCGCCCCTACAGCGGCGAGGGCGGGCTGAAGCAGGAGATCGTCGAGACCGGCCGGGCGCATCCCGGTCTCACCAAGGTCGTCAGCATCGGCAAGACCGGTCAGGGCAAGGACATCCTCGCCCTCAAGCTGAGCAAGGGCGCCGCGAAGACCCGCGACGGCAGCAAGCCGTCGGTGCTGTACATGTCCAACCAGCACGCCCGTGAGTGGATCACGCCGGAGATGACCCGCCGGCTGATGCACTACTACCTCGACAACTACGGCAAGGACGACCGCGTCACCAGGATCGTGGACCGTACGGAGCTGTGGTTCGTGCTGTCCGCCAACCCGGACGGCTACGACTACACGCATCAGAGCCCGGCCAACCGGCAGTGGCGCAAGAACCTGCGCGACAACAACGGCGACGGCAAGATCACCTCGGGCGACGGCGTCGACCTCAACCGCAACTTCCGCTACAAGTGGGGCTACGACAACGAGGGTTCGTCCGCCGACCCGGCCGATGAGACCTACCGGGGCCCGGCCCCCGCCTCCGAGCCCGAGACCAAGGCGCTGGACGCCTTCGAGAAGCGCATCGGCTTCGCCTACGGCATCAACTACCACTCGGCCGCCGAACTGCTGCTCTACGGCGTCGGCTGGCAGGTCGCCACCCCGACCCCCGACGACGTCCTCTACAAGTCTCTCGCCGGCACCCCGGAGCACTCCGCGATCCCCGGCTACCACCCGCAGGTCTCCTCCGAGCTGTACACCACCAACGGTGAGGCCGACGGCCACGCGGCGAACGTCAACGGGATGATGATGTTCACCCCGGAGATGTCGACGTGTCAGACCGCCTCCAACGTCGACCCCAACGACGCCTGGCAGCCGCGCGACTGCGCGTCCGTCTTCACCTTCCCGGACGACGAGAAGCTGATCGCTCAGGAGTTCACCAAGAACATCCCCTTCGCGCTCTCCGTCGCCGAGACCGCCGAACACCCCGACCGGCCCTCGTCGTCGGTCGGTATGACCGCGCGGGACTTCACCCCGGACTCCTTCACCACGTCGTACGCGCGCGGCGGCGATCAGGATGTCTCGGTGACCGTCCGCAAGAGCGTTCGTGACAAGAAGCTCGACTACCGCGTGGACGGCGGCCGTACCCACACCGCCCCGCTGAAGGCGTGGCGGGGCGGTGAGACCTACGGCGGCGAGGACAACATCCGCTTCGACCAGTACCGCGCCGCCGTCAAGGGCGCGGACCCCGGGCAGAAGGTCAAGGTCTGGTTCACCGGCCGTACGAAGAACGGCAAGCGGACCGCCAGTGAGCCGTTCACCTACACCGTGGCGAAGCGGCCCCGCGCCGACACGCTGGTGATCGCCGAGGAGGGCGGCACCTCCCCGGCCCGGCACACCGCCGCGTACACCCGGGCGCTGGCCGACAACGGCCGTAAGGCGGCCGTCTGGGACGTGGCCACCCAGGGGGCGCCGTCCGCGCTCGGAGTGCTGAGCCATTTCAAGACGGTGCTCTGGTACACCGGCGCCGAGCGGCCCGGCGGCCCGACCCTGCTCGCGGTGCGCGACTTCCTCAACGAGGGCGGCAAGCTGATCACCACCGGTGAACGGGCGGGTGGCAGCTCCGAGGTGGGACCGGCCGACACCGACGACTTCAGCCAGTATTATCTGGGCGCCGACAGCCGGCTCACCCTGAAGTCGCCCACCGCCTTCCAGGGTGCCGGCGCGCTCGCGGGCACCGGCGCGAACCTCGGCGACGCCCCCGGCAACCCCCTGGACGCGGCGGGCGCCTACACCGTCACCTCCGATGTGCTGCCGCCCAAGGACTTCCCCCAGTTCCGCAGCGCGGGCGCGGGGGAGTACCCGAACACGCGCACCCCGTACCAGCCTTATGAGGGCGACTGGATGGCTGCCGCGGGCCACCGTGACAACTCCTGGATGCGGCTGTCCCGCACGGTGGACCTCAGCGGTGTGTCCGCCGCCGACAAACCGGCCCTGGACTTCCGGCTCAGCTACGACACCGAGCCCGGCTACGACCATGTGATCATCGAGGCGCGCACCGCGGGCCAGGACGACTGGACCACCCTCCCCGACGCCAACGGCGGTTCCTCCACCAAGGTGCCCGCCGAGTGCGAGGCGGGCTTCCTGCTCAATCTGCACCCGTTCCTCAAGCACTACCTGACCCCCGGCGACGACGGCTGCACCGCGAAGGGCAGCACGGGCTCCTGGAACAGCCTGACGGGCTCCTCCGAGGGGTGGCGGCCGGTCTCGCTGGACCTGAGCGGCTACGCGGGCAAGAAGGTCGAGCTGGCGCTCTCGTACGTCACGGACCCGGGCACCGGCGGCCGGGGCGCCTTCGTGGACGGCACCGAGCTCACCGTCGGCGGCACCGCCAAGGACTCCGAGGGCTTCGAGACCGCGCTCGGTCCGTGGACCGTGCCGGGGGCGCCGGAGGGCAGCCCGGCGAACGCCGGGGACTGGTCCCGCTCCCAGGAGCTCTTCCACACCGTCGCGGGCGTCACCACGCGGGACACCGTGCTGCTGGGATTCGGCCTGGAGCACGTCCCCGACGCCGCCCAGAGGGCCCGGCTGGTGGGCGACGCGCTACGTGCGCTGCGTCGTTGACAGCACGTGACACATCGTGACTGAATCGGCGGTCCGTACCACTTTCCGGTGGTCATGGGCCGCCGATGCCAATGTCACGTACGTCCCGTGATAGCGGTAGGGTCGGAGGCGGTCGGGGACATCCCATTACACGTTCGCCGGCGTCCAGACCGGCACACCAACGAGGAGATCGGTTCGTGACGATCCGCGTAGGCATCAATGGCTTCGGCCGCATCGGTCGCAACTACTTCCGCGCGCTCCTTGAGCAGGGCGCGGACATCGAGATCGTCGGTGTCAACGACCTGACCGACAACGCCACCCTGGTCCACCTGCTCAAGTACGACTCCATCCTCGGCCGGCTGAAGCACGAGGTCAGCCACACCGAGGACACCATCACGGTGGGCAACCAGACCTTCAAGACGATGGCCGAGCGCGACCCGGCCGCCCTTCCGTGGGGCGAGCTCGGCGCCGACATCGTGGTGGAGTCCACCGGCATCTTCACCAAGCGCGAGGACGCCGCCAAGCACCTCGCCGCCGGCGCCAAGAAGGTCCTGATCTCCGCGCCCGCCAAGAACGAGGACATCACCATCGTGATGGGCGTCAACCAGGACAAGTACGACCCGGCGAACCACCACGTCATCTCCAACGCCTCCTGCACCACCAACTGTGTGGCGCCGATGGCCAAGGTCCTCGACGAGAACTTCGGCATCGTCAAGGGCATGATGACGACGGTCCACGCGTACACCAACGACCAGCGCATCCTGGACTTCCCGCACAAGGACCTGCGTCGCGCCCGCGCGGCGGCCGAGAACATCATCCCGACCTCCACCGGTGCCGCCAAGGCCACCGCGCTGGTCCTCCCGCAGCTCAAGGGCAAGCTGGACGGCATCGCGATGCGCGTCCCGGTCCCGACCGGCTCGGTCACCGACCTCGTCCTGGAGCTCGACCGCGAGGTCACCAAGGACGAGATCAACACCGCCTTCCAGAAGGCCGCCGAGGGTCAGCTCAAGGGCATTCTCGAGTACACCGAGGACCCGATCGTCTCCTCGGACATCGTCAACTGGCCCGCGTCCTGCACCTTCGACTCCTCCCTGACCATGGTCCAGGGCAAGCAGGTCAAGGTCGTCGGCTGGTACGACAACGAGTGGGGCTACTCCAACCGCCTCGTCGACCTGACCGTCTTCGTCGGCGGCCGGCTCTGACCGCTGTCCCGATGAGCTAGGAAACGGGGCCCGCTACGACGCCGTCGTAACGGGCCCCGATCCATGATCAAGGAGTCATCCCTGTGAAGACGATTGACGATCTTCAGGTCGCCGGGCAGCGGGTCTTCGTCCGCGCCGATCTGAACGTCCCGCTCGACGGCGAGACGATCACCGACGACGGCCGGATCCGCGCCGCCGTCCCGACGATCACCAAGCTCCTGGACCGGGGCGCCAAGGTGATCGTCGCCTCGCATCTGGGCCGCCCCAAGGGCGCCCCGGACCCCCAGTACTCGCTCGCCCCGGTCGCCCGGCGGCTCGGTGAACTCCTCGGCAAGCAGGTCGCCTTCGCGACCGACACCGTGGACGAGAGCGCCCAGGCCACCGTGGCGGGGCTCGGCGACGGCGAGATCGCCCTGCTGGAGAACCTGCGCTTCAACGCCGGTGAGACCAGTAAGGACGACACCGAGCGCGGCGCCTTCGCCGACCGGCTCGCCGCCCTGGCCGACCTGTACGTGGGCGACGGCTTCGGCGCGGTCCACCGCAAGCACGCCTCCGTGTACGACCTCCCGGCGCGGCTGCCGCACGCCGCGGGCGACCTGATCGCCGCCGAGCTCACCGTCCTGAAGAAGCTCACCGAGGACGTCAAGCGGCCCTACGCGGTGGTCCTCGGCGGCGCCAAGGTCTCCGACAAGCTCGGTGTGATCGACCACCTCCTGGAGAAGGCCGACCGCATCCTGATCGGCGGCGGCATGGCCTACACCTTCCTCAAGGCCCAGGGCCACGAGGTCGGCGGCTCGCTGCTGCAGGAGGACCAGGTCCCGGCGGTCCAGGACTATCTGCGCCGGGCCAAGGAGCGCGGTGTGGAGTTCGTGCTCCCGGTCGATGTCACGGCCGCGCCCGAATTCCCGGACCTGAAGACCAAGGCCCCCGCGAACCCGCGGCTCGTCGCCGCGGACGCGATCCCGGCCGACCTCCAGGGCCTGGACATCGGCCCGGAGACCCGCAAGCTCTACGCCTCGAAGCTGGCCGACGCGGCCACCGTCTTCTGGAACGGCCCCATGGGCGTCTTCGAGCACCCCGACTACGCCGAGGGCACCCGGGCCGTGGCCCAGGCGCTCGTGGACAGCCCGGCCTTCACCGTGGTCGGCGGCGGCGACTCCGCCGCGGCCGTACGCATCCTGGGCTTCGACGAGAACGCTTTCGGCCACATCTCGACCGGCGGTGGAGCGAGCCTCGAATACCTCGAGGGCAAGACGCTCCCCGGCCTCGCCGCACTGGAGGACTGAACACCGTGAGTGACCGTATTCCGCTGATGGCGGGCAACTGGAAGATGAACCTCAACCACCTCGAGGCCATCGCCCACGTCCAGAAGCTCGCCTTCGGGCTCGCCGACAAGGACTACGAGGCCGTGGAGGTCGCGGTGCTGCCGCCCTTCACCGATCTGCGGTCGGTGCAGACCCTGGTCGACGGCGACAAGCTGAAGATCAAGTACGGTGCCCAGGACATCTCGGCGCATGACTCCGGCGCCTACACCGGCGAGATCTCCGGCCCGATGCTGGCCAAGCTCAGGTGCGCCTACGCCGTCGTCGGGCACTCGGAGCGGCGCCAGTACCACAACGAGACCGACGAGCTGTGCAACGCCAAGGTCAAGGCGGCCTTCCGTAACGACCTCACCCCGATCCTGTGCGTCGGTGAGGGCCTCGACGTCCGTAAGGCGGGCAACCAGGTCGCGCACACCCTCGCCCAGGTGGACGGCGGCCTGAAGGACGTCCCGGCCGAGCAGGCCGAGACCATCGTGATCGCCTACGAGCCGGTCTGGGCGATCGGCACCGGCGAGGTCGCGACCCCCGAGGACGCCCAGGAGGTCTGCGGGGCCATCCGCGGCCGGCTCGCCGAGCTCTACGGCCAGGAGGTCGCCGACAAGGTCAGGATCCAGTACGGCGGCTCGGTGAAGTCCGGGAACGTCGCCGCGATCATGGCCAAGCCGGATGTGGACGGCGCGCTGATCGGCGGCGCGTCGCTGGACGCGGACGAATTCGTCAAGATCGTTCGTTTCCGCGACCAGTGAGTAGGCCGTAGCGCGCGCGTCGTCGTACCCTGTCGGGGGTCGAGGCGGTGGAAATCGCACCGTCCGGCCCCCGACGTCCGTACAAGCCCGAGAAGGTTGGTCCAGCCGTGATCATGGGGTTCTCGATCGCCCTCATCATCTTCAGCCTGCTGTTGATGATGTTGGTGCTCATGCACAAGGGGAAAGGCGGCGGCCTGTCCGACATGTTCGGTGGCGGCATGCAGTCCTCGGTGGGCGGCTCCTCGGTCGCCGAGCGCAACCTGGACCGCATCACCGTGGTGGTCGGGCTGCTGTGGTTCGTCTGCATCGTCGTGCTCGGGCTGCTGATGAAGCTCGACTGAGGGTCCGCCGGCGGGGCCCGTCCGGGGCCCGGCTGACGCCCGATAACTGACGTACCGTCGTCAGCGGGGCCCATATGCGGCCTATGATGGCATGGCGTCCTCGGTGACGGGTGTAACTCCTCTCACTGGACGCGCGTTGGGCCTTACGTAGACTGGGGCGCCGGGCGGCGAGGCTGCCAATCGAGGCTTCGCGGCACCATCACGCAGGGAGTTACGACCGTGGCAAGTGGCAACGCGATCCGTGGAAGTCGGGTCGGGGCGGGGCCGATGGGAGAAGCCGAGCGAGGCGAATCGGCGCCGCGCCTGCGCATCTCCTTCTGGTGCTCGAACGGGCATGAGACCGTGCCGAGCTTCGCCAGCGACGCGCAGATCCCTGACACGTGGGACTGCCCCCGCTGCGGCTTCCCGGCCGGCAAGGACCGGGACAACCCGCCGGACCCGCCGCGCACCGAGCCGTACAAGACGCATCTGGCGTACGTACGGGAGCGGCGCAGCGACGCCGACGGCGAGGCGATCCTCGCCGAGGCACTCGCCAAGCTCCGGGGCGAGATCTAGACACACAACGCGGTACGACGGCCCGGCCGGGCACCTCCTGCGAGGGGTGCGCGGCCGGGCCGTTGTCAGTGGTGCGGGCTACGGTCGTGGGGTGCTGGATCACCGGGGGAGCCGTCCCGCCGGGTGGGGGCCGGCGCATGGGGCGGAGGGGGATCGTCATGGCCGCGGTGGACACCGGTGAGCTGGGTGCCGGGAAACCGGCGGGGCCCGCGTGGCGCGGGGGGTTCGGCCGGCTGTGGGCGGCCGCGGTCGTCTCCCGGTTCGGGGACGCGCTGCGGGGTGCGGCGCTGCCGCTGCTGGCCGTCTCGCTGACCGATTCGCCGGTGCTGGTCTCGCTCGTGACCGCCTGCGGCTTTCTGCCCTGGCTGCTGTTCGGGCTGATCGGCGGGGCGATCGCGGACCGGGTGGACCAGCGGCGGGCGATGTGGGCGGTGGACGGCGTGCGGGCCGTCCTGATGGCGGGGTTCGCCGTCGCGGTGTGGCTGGACCGGGCCACCATCGGGCTGCTGCTCGCCCTCGCCTTCGCCCTCACCACGCTGCAGACCCTGTTCGACAACGCGGCCACGGCGCTGCTGCCGTCCGTGGTGGGGCAGCAGGCGCTGGGCCGGGCCAACGCCCGGCTGATGACCGGGCAGGAGGTCATGGGCCGGTTCGTGGGCGCCCCGCTGGTGCCGGTGCTGCTCGGCCTCGGCGCCGCGATGCCGTACGCGGCGGACGCGGCCACCTATCTCGCCGCCGCCGCGCTGGTCGCCTCGCTGGGGGCGGCACCCCCCGAGCGGGCCCCGCGCCCGCCGGGCGGGTCGCTGCGGCGCGATATCGCCGAGGGCCTGGCCGTGCTGTGGCGGGACCGCACGCTGCGGTCGCTGTGTGCCTCCACCACGCTGTGCAACATCGGCATCGGCGCGCTCATCGCCACCCTGGTGCTGCACATCACCGGCTGGCTGGACGCCGGGAACACCGGGTACGCGGCCGTCATCACCGTCTACGGGATCGGCAGCGTGGCCGGGGGACTGGTGGCCGCCCGGCTCACCGAGAAGCTGGGGCGCGTCCGTGCCCTCGTGGTGTGCGGCACCGCGCAGATCGGCGCCCTGGTCGCCCTGGGGGCGATACGGAGCCTGCCGGTCGCGGTCGCCGCCATGGGCCTCTTCGGTTTCGCGGGGATCGTGTGGAACGTCACCGAGGTGACGATGATGCAGCAGCGCAGCCCCGACGGGGCACTCGGGCGGGTGAGCTCCGCCTTCCGCACCCTGTCGACCGCGGGCGCCCCGCTCGGCGCGCTGCTGGGCGGGGTGATGGCCGAGGCATGGGGGCTGAACACCCCCGCGCTGGGGGCCGCCGCGCTCTTCGTCTGCGGGGTGGCGGCCCTCGTTCCGGGAATGCGGTCCGTCATCAATTAGGTTGGTGGCCACGGGGGCCAGGTACCGACGAGAAGTGGGCTGATGTCCGAGATGAACATGGAAGGCCGCACCAGGCTGGACCAGCTGCCGGAATGGCACGCGCTGGCCGCACACCGCAAGGAGCTGGGCGACGCTCATCTGCGCGACCTGTTCGCGGGCGACCCGGAGCGCGGGCGCCGCCTCACCCTTCAGGTCGGCGATCTCCACGTCGACTACTCCAAGCACCTGGTGACCGACGAGACCCTGCGGCTGCTGCGCGAGCTGGCGAGCGCCACCAAGGTGGCCGAGCTGCGGGACGCCATGTTCCGCGGCGAGCGGATCAACACCACCGAGGACCGCTCGGTGCTGCATATCGCGCTGCGCGCACCGCACTCCGCGGAGATCAAGCTGAACGGCGAGGATGTCGTCGGCGAAGTGCACGCCGTGCTCGCCAAGATGGCCGTCTTCGCCGACCGCGTCCGGTCCGGCGACTGGACCGGCCACACCGGCAAGCGGATCAAGAACGTCGTCAACATCGGCATCGGCGGCTCCGATCTCGGCCCGAAGATGGCGTACGAGGCGCTGCGCGCCTATTCCGACCGCTCGATGACATTCCGGTTCGTCTCCAATGTGGACGGTGCGGATCTGCACGAGGCGGTGCGCGACCTGGACCCGGCCGAGACGCTGTTCATCGTCGCCTCCAAGACGTTCACCACCATCGAGACCATCACCAACGCCGTCTCCGCACGCGACTGGTTGCTGACCGGGCTCCGGGCCGGTCAGGAGGCCGTCGCCAAGCACTTCGTCGCGGTGTCGACCAATGCCGAGAAGGTCGCCGAGTTCGGCATCGACACGGACAACATGTTCGGGTTCTGGGACTGGGTCGGCGGGCGCTATTCCTACGACTCGGCCATCGGCCTTTCCCTGATGGTCGCCATCGGCCCGGACTGCTTCCGCGAGATGCTGGCCGGCTTCCATCTGGTCGACGAGCACTTCGCCACCGCCCCGCCGGAGGAGAACGTCCCCCTGCTGATGGGCCTGTTGGGCATCTGGTACGACAACTTCCACGGCGCCCAGGCGCATGCCGTCCTGCCGTACAGCCACTATCTGTCGCGGTTCACCGATTATCTGCAGCAGCTGGACATGGAGTCCAACGGCAAGTCCGTGGACCGGGACGGCAACCGCGTCGGCTGGCAGACCGGCCCCATCGTCTGGGGCACCCCCGGCACCAATGGCCAGCACGCCTACTACCAGCTGCTCCACCAGGGCACCAAGCTGGTCCCGGCCGATCTGATCGGCTTCGCGCGGCCGGTGAAGGACCTGCCGCCCGGGCTGGAGTCCCACCACGACCTGCTGATGGCCAACCTCTTCGCCCAGGGCCAGGCGCTGGCCTTCGGCAAGACCGCCGAGGAGGTCGCCGCCGAGGGGGTGGCCGAGGAGCTGGTGCCGCACAAGACCTTCGAGGGCAACCGCCCCACCACCACGATCCTCGCCTCCGAGCTGACCCCGTCGGTGCTGGGCCAGCTGGTCGCCCTCTATGAGCACAAGGTCTTCGTCCAGGGCGCGGTGTGGAACATCGACTCCTTCGACCAGTGGGGAGTGGAGCTGGGCAAGGTGCTCGCCAAGCGCGTCGAGCCCGCCCTGACCGAGGGCGCCGAGGTGCCCGGTCTGGACGCCT
The DNA here is from genome assembly GCF_018035285.1 of Streptomyces sp. MK37H. Lineage (NCBI taxonomy): Bacteria > Bacillati > Actinomycetota > Actinomycetes > Kitasatosporales > Streptomycetaceae > Streptomyces > Streptomyces sp. MK37H. The sequence continues at coordinate 22,328 of NZ_JAAAYH010000016.1, forward strand.
CGACCGAGCATCTGGTCGCCACCTACCGCTCGCTGCGCGGCCGCTGAGGTCCTCAACGCACATATGAACGATCCCCCGGGCGCTCGAAGCGCCCGGGGGATCGTCTCTGTGCGATACGAGGGTTAGGGCGAGGCCGGGGGGTACAGTTCGCGCGGTAGCCCCGCCGCCGCGGCCCGGTCCAGCAGCCACAGCGTCCGGCGGCGGCCGCGCGCGCCCGCCGCCGGAGCCTGCAGCTCCCCGGCGCCCGACAGCGCTATCGTGACCGCCTTCGCCTTGTCCTCACCGGCCGCCAGCAGCCACACCTCCCGTGCCGCGCGGATCGCGGGCAGGGTCAGCGAGATCCGTACCGGCGGCGGCTTGGGCGCGCCGCGCACCCCGACCACCATCCGCTCGGTCTCCCGGACGGCGGGCAGCTCGGGGAAGAGCGAGGCCACATGGGTGTCCGGGCCGACGCCGAGCAGCAACACGTCGAACGACGGCACCGCGCCGTGGTTCTCCGGCCGCGCGGCCCGGGCCAGCTCGGCCGCGTACGCCTCGGCCGCCGCGTCCACATCGCCGCCTTGGGGCCCGTCGGACGCGGGCATCGCGTGCACCCGCGCCGGGTCCAGCTCCACCGCGTCCAGCAGCGCCTCGCGGGCCTGCGTGACATTGCGGTCCGCATGGCCCTCGGGCAGGAATCGCTCATCGCCCCACCACAGGTCCAGCCGCGACCAGTCGACCGCGTCGCGCGCCGGGGAGGCGCCGAGCGCGGCCAGCAGGCCGTTGCCGTTGCGCCCGCCGGTCAGGACGACAGAGGCCGAGCCACGGGCGGCCTGGGCGTCCACGATCTTCGTGATCAGCCGTGCCGCCGCGGCCTGGGCCATCAGCTCCTTGTCGCGGTGGACGACCACCTGTGGTGCGGTCATTTGTCCGCCTTCCCGTCCGCCTTCTGCTCCTGGGACTTCGGGGGGTGGGGCTTGGGAACCGGCGGCTGTGCCGGTGCCTGCGGCGGGTTCTTCGGCGAGCCCGGAGCGTGCTCCGACGGCGTCTCCGGGTCCCGGGTCGGCAGCGGCGGCAGGTCCGCCCCGGGCGGCGCCACCTGGGTCGCCGGGGCGGCCTTGGCGTCCCGCTCCAGCGTCCCCACGCCGCCCCTGCCCAGCTTGCTCACGCCGAACTTCACCGACGACTCGTAGATCTCGTCGGGGTCCAGCCGGCGCAGCTCCTCGGCGATCAGCTCCGACATCTCACGCCGCTGCAGCGCCACATGCCGGTCGGGCTGGCCCGGCATGGCCAGCTCGGCCAGCGAGCCGTTCGCCCGGTCCAGGCAGATCACGCCGTCGGCCGTCTCCAGCCGCACCGCGGTCAGCCCGGGGCCCTCCGAGACCTGCCGGTCCACCGGGACCCCCAGCCGCTGGGCGAGCCACAGCGCGAGCAGCTCGCTGCTCGGGTTGTACGCCTCGCCCTCGACGACCGCGGAGGTGATCGGGGAGTGCCGCTGGTCCAGGGCCGCGGCCAGGACGCTGCGCCACGGGGTGATCCGGGTCCAGGCCAGATCGGTGTCGCCCGGGGTGTAGGTGGCGGCCCGCAGCCCGAGGGCCGCGACCGGGTCCTCGGTGGCCTGGGCGTCGGTGATCCGGCGCTGGGCCAGCTGCCCGAGCAGATCCTCGGCGGGGTGCTCCGGGGCGTCCTCCGGCCACCACACCACCACCGGGGCGTCCGGCAGCAGCAGCGGCAGGACCACCGAGTAGGCGTGGTTGGCGAGTTCGCCGTGCAGCCGCAGCAGCACCGTCTCGCCGGTGCCGGTCTCGCCGCCGACCCGCACCTCGGCGTCCATCCGGGCCATCTTGCGGTCGCGCGGCGACCGGCCCGGCCGCTTGATGACGACCAGGGTGCGCGAGGGGTGCTCCTTGGACGCCTCGCTCGCCGCCCGCAGCGCGTCGTAGTGGTTGCCCTCGTCGGTGACGATGACGAGGGTGAGCACCATGCCCACGGCCGGGGTGCCGGTGGCCCGGCGTGCCTGGACCAGAGCGGAGTTGATCCGGCTGGACGTGGTGTCCGTGAGATCGATGTTCATGGCCGCCGCCAGCTCCGTCCGTCTCGTGCGAGCATCTCGTCCGCGGCTTTCGGCCCCCAGGTCCCGGAGGTGTACTGCTCGGGCCTGCCGTGCTTGTCCCAGTAATCCTCGACCGGGTCCAGGATCCGCCAGGACTGCTCGACCTCCTCATGGCGGGGGAAGAGGTTCGCCTCGCCGAGCAGGACGTCGAGCAGCAGCCGCTCGTACGCCTCGGGGCTGGACTCGGTGAAGGACTCGCCGTACTGGAAGTCCATCGTCACGTCCCGGATCTCCATGGAGGTGCCGGGCACCTTGGAGCCGAACCGGATGGTGACGCCCTCGTCCGGCTGCACCCGGATGACCAGGGCGTTCTGCCCGAGCTCCTGGGTGTCGGTGGCGTCGAAGGGGGAGTGCGGGGCGCGCTGGAAGACCACCGCGATCTCGGTGACCCGCCGCCCCAGCCGCTTGCCGGTGCGCAGGTAGAAGGGGACACCCGCCCAGCGGCGGTTGTCGATCTCCAGCTTGATCGCGGCGTAGGTGTCGGTCTTCGAGTTGGGGTCGATGCCCTCCTCCTCGAGGTAGCCGCGCACCTCCTCGCCGCCCTGCCAGCCGGGGGCGTACTGGGCGCGCACCGTGTGCTTGCCCAGGTCCTTGGGCAGCTTGACCGCCCTGAGCGCCTTCAGCTTCTCGGTGACCAGGGAGGACGCGTCGAAGGAGGCGGGCTCCTCCATGGCGGTCAGCGCGAGCAGCTGCAGCAGGTGGTTCTGGATGACGTCGCGGGCCGCGCCGATGCCGTCGTAGTAGCCCGCGCGCCCGCCGATGCCGATGTCCTCGGCCATGGTGATCTGTACATGATCGACGTACGAGCGGTTCCAGATCGGCTCGAACATCGTGTTGGCGAAGCGCAGCGCCAGGATGTTCTGGACCGTCTCCTTGCCCAGGTAGTGGTCGATCCGGAAGACGTCACTGGGCCGGAAGACCTCGTGGACGACCTGGTTGAGCTCCTGCGCGCTCTTCAGGTCGTGGCCGAAGGGCTTCTCGATGACCGCGCGCCGCCAGGAGTCGCCCTGCCCGTGCGACAGCCCGTGCTTCTTGAGCTGCTGGACGACGGTGGGGAAGAACTTCGGCGGGACCGACAGATAGAAGGCGAAGTTGCCGCCGGTGCCGCGCGCCTTGTCGAGCTCCTCTATGGTCGCCCGCAGCTGGACGAACGCCTCGTCGTCGTCGAACACGCCGGGGACGAAGCGGAACCCCTCGGCCAGCTGCTGCCAGACCTCCTCGCGGAACGGGGTCCGCGCGTGCTCCTTGACCGCGTCGTGCACGACCTGGGCGAAGTCCTCGTTCTCCCAGTCGCGGCGGGCGAAGCCGACGAGTGAGAAGCCCGGGGGCAGCAGCCCGCGGTTGGCCAGGTCGTAGATGGCCGGCATCAGCTTCTTACGGGACAGGTCGCCCGTGACGCCGAAGATCACGAGGCCGGACGGCCCCGCGATGCGCGGGAGCCGCCGGTCCCGTGGGTCACGCAGCGGATTGCTGCTGCTCACGTTTTCACGCCTCCGAGGGTGCGAGGCGCTTGAGCTCCGCCTCGGTGGACTTCAGCAGGTCGTTCCACGAGGACTCGAACTTCTCGACGCCCTCGTCCTCCAGCACCTGGACGACGTCGTCGTAGGAGATCCCGATCCCGGCCAGCGCGTCGAGGTCGGCCTTGGCCTGCTCGTACGTGCCGCGCACGGTGTCACCGCGGATCTCACCGTGGTCGGCGACTGCCTCCAGGGTGGCCTCCGGCATGGTGTTGACGGTGCCGGGGGCGACCAGGTCCACGACGTACATGGTGTCCTTGTACGCCGGGTCCTTGACGCCGGTCGAGGCCCACAGCGGACGCTGCTTGTTGGCGTTCGCCCGGTCCAGGGCGGCCCAGCGGTCGGAGCTGAAGACCTCCTCATAGGCCTGGTACGCGAGGCGGGCGTTGGCGACGGCGGCCTTGCCGCGCAGCGCCTTGGCCTCATCGGTGCCGATCTTGTCGATGCGCTTGTCGATCTCGGTGTCCACGCGGGAGACGAAGAAGGACGCCACCGAGTGGATCTTCTGCAGGTCAAGGCCCGCGGCCTTGGCCTTCTCCAGACCGGCCAGGAAGGCGTCCATGACCGCGCGGTACCGCTCCAGGGAGAAGATCAGCGTGACATTGACGCTGATGCCCAGGCCGATCACCTCGGTGATCGCGGGCAGCCCCGCCTCGGTCGCCGGGATCTTGATGAAGGTGTTGGGCCGGTCCACCAGCCAGGCCAGCTGCTTGGCCTCGGCGATGGTGGCGGCCGTGTTGTGGGCCAGGCGCGGGTCGACCTCGATGGAGACCCGGCCGTCCTGGCCGCCCGTCGCGTCGTACACCGGCCGGAGGATGTCGGCCGCGTCGCGGACGTCCGCCGTGGTGATCATGCGGACGGCTTCCTCGACGGTGACCCGGCGGACCGCGAGGTCGGCCACCTGCTGCTGGTAGCCGTCGCCGCCGGAGATCGCCTTCTGGAAGATCGACGGGTTGGTGGTGACGCCTACGACATGCTGCTGGTCGATCAGCTCGGCCAGATTGCCGGAGGTGATCCTCTTGCGGGAGAGGTCGTCGAGCCAGATCGCGACGCCTTCGTCGGCCAGCCGCTTGAGTGCGTCTGTCATGGGGTGTGTTCTCCTACTCGTCGCACTTACGTCGTCTGTGGGGGTCAGCGCCCGGCGGCGTCGAGGGACTCGCGGGCGGCGGTGACCACGGCCTCGGCGGTGAGGCCGAACTCCCGGAAGAGCACCTTGTAGTCGGCCGAGGCGCCGAAGTGCTCCAGCGAGACGATGCGGCCGGCCTCGCCGACGAAGCGGTACCAGGTCAGGCCGATACCCGCCTCGACGGCCACGCGAGCCTTGACGGACGGCGGCAGCACTGTCTCCCGGTACCCCTTGTCCTGCTCCTCGAACCACTCGACCGAGGGCATCGACACAACGCGGGTGGGAATCCCGGCGGCCTGGAGCTGCTCGCGCGCCTCCACGGCGAGCTGCACCTCGGAACCGGTGCCGATGAGGATGACCCGCGGCTCGCCGCCCTCGGCCTCGAAGAGGACGTAACCGCCCTTGGCGGCGTCCTCGTCGGCCTCGTAGGTCGGCACGTTCTGCCGGGTCAGCGCCAGGCCGTGCGGAGCCGGGTTCGCGGTGTGGCGGCGGGTGATCTCCCGCCACGCGATGGCCGTCTCGTTGGCGTCGGCCGGGCGGACCACGTTCAGGCCCGGGATGGCGCGCAGCGCGGAGAGGTGCTCCACCGGCTGGTGGGTCGGGCCGTCCTCGCCGAGGCCGATGGAGTCGTGCGTCCACACGTAGGTGACCGGCAGCTTCATCAGCGCGGCGAGCCGGACGGCCGGGCGCATGTAGTCGGAGAAGACCAGGAAGGTACCGCCGTAGACACGGGTGTTGCCGTGCAGCGCGATGCCGTTCATGGTCGAGCCCATGGCGTGCTCGCGGATGCCGAAGTGGATGGTGCGGCCGTACGGGTCGGCCTCCGGCAGCGGGTTGCCCTTCGGGAGGAAGGACGAGGACGCGTCGATCGTGGTGTTGTTGGAGCCCGCGAGGTCGGCGGAGCCGCCCCACAGCTCGGGGAGCACCCCGCCGAGCGCCTTGAGCACCTGGCCGGACGCCTTACGGGTGGCGACGTCCTTGCCCGGCTCGAAGACCGGCAGCGCGCTCTCCCAGCCCTCGGGCAGCTCGCCCGCGGTGATCCGGTCGAACAGGGCGGCCCGCTCGGAGTTGGCGTTCCGCCACTCCTGGAGCTTCTTGTCCCAGGCGGCGTGGGCCTCGCGGCCGCGCTCGACCAGGGCGCGGGTGTGGTTGATGACGTCCGTGTCGACCGCGAAGTGCTGCTCGGGGTCGAAGCCGAGGACGCGCTTGGTGGCGGCGACCTCGTCGGCGCCGAGCGCCGAGCCGTGGGACGCCTCGGTGTTCTGCGCGTTCGGGGCGGGCCAGGCGATGATCGTGCGGGCCGCGATGATCGAGGGGCGCTCGGTCTCGGCCTGCGCCGCCTTGAGCGCCGCGTGCAGCGCGTGGATGTCGAAGTCGCCGCTCTCGGCCTGCTCGATGCGCTGGACGTGCCAGCCGTACGCCTCGTAGCGCTTCAGCACGTCCTCGGAGAGCGCGGTCGCGGTGTCGCCCTCGATCGAGATGTGGTTGTCGTCGTACAGGGCGACGATGTTGCCCAGCTTCTGGTGGCCGGCCAGCGAGGACGCCTCGGCGGAGATGCCCTCCTCCAGGTCGCCGTCGGAGACGATCGCCCAGATGGTGTGGTCGAACGGAGAGGCGCCCTCGGGCGCCTCCGGGTCGAACAGGCCACGCTCGTAGCGGGCGGCCATCGCCATGCCCACCGCGTTGGCGATGCCCTGGCCCAGCGGGCCGGTGGTGGTCTCGACACCGGTGGTGTGGCCGAACTCGGGGTGGCCCGGGGTCTTGCTGCCCCAGGTGCGGAACGACCGCAGATCGTCGAGCTCAAGACCGAAGCCCGCCAGGTACAGCTGGACGTAGAGGGTCAGGCTGGTGTGCCCGGGGGAGAGGACGAAGCGGTCCCGGCCCGCCCAGCCCGCGTCGGAGGGGTCGTGCCGCATGAGCTTCTGGAAGAGCAGGTACGCGGCGGGCGCGAGGCTCATGGCCGTGCCAGGGTGGCCGTTACCGACCTTCTGTACGGAGTCCATGGCCAGGACCCGGGCCGTGTCGACGGCTCGCTGGTCCAGATCGGTCCACTCGAGGTCTGTGGTAGTCGGCTTGGTGCTCACCCTGAGTCAGGGCTCCTCTCCACAATGTCGAAATCCGGTGACCGTATGTACACCGGCGATGTCGAGCCTACCCCTGGAACAACGGTCATCTTTTCGAGTTCCACTCAACGGGATAGGGAACGAATTCCGAGGTTGCCGCATTCCCTCGGGGCCCGTCCGAAGGGCGTCCCGAGCCCTACGGAAGGCGGCGTTCAGGGCCCCGCGGGGGCCCTCCTGCCCCCGGGCGTGGCCGCCTCACGGGCGCCTTGCCGTGCCCCTACAACACGAGGGACCCCGGCGGCGGGCGGCGCATCCGCTACGTCTAGAGTGGCGTGGTACGCGCAAGTCTTTACCGGCTCTTCATGTCCGGTGCTTGCTTGTTCTTGCTTCCACCAGGGGTGTGCGTGACGGCCGTCGAATCCCGTCCTGCGGGGGTGCTCGAGACGAGCGAAACGAGCTCCGGTCACCGGCCGTTCGGGGCCCGTGTCAAGGCGTTCGTGGCGCTGACGAAGCCGCGCGTCATCGAACTGCTGCTGATGACGACGGTGCCGGTCATGTTCCTGGCCGCCCAGGGCGTCCCGGACCTGTGGCTGGTGGTCGCCACCTGCGTCGGCGGCTATCTGTCGGCCGGCGGCGCCGCCGCGTTCAACATGTATTACGACCGGGACATCGACGCGCTCATGGAGCGGACCGCGCAGCGCCCGCTCGTGACCGGCATGGTCTCGCCGCGCGAATGCCTCGTCTTCGCCTTCGCGCTCGCGGCGGGGTCGACGGCCTGGTTCTGGGCGCTGGTCAACCCGCTGTCCGCGATGCTATCGCTCGGTGCGCTGGCCTTCTACGTCGTCGTCTACACGATGTGGCTCAAGCGCCGTACCTCGCAGAACATCGTCTGGGGCGGCATCGCCGGCTGTATGCCCGTTCTCATCGGCTGGTCCTCGGTGACCAACGAGGTCTCCTGGGCCGCCGTCATCCTCTTCCTCGTCATCTTCTTCTGGACGCCGCCGCACTACTGGCCGCTGTCGATGAAGGTCAAGGACGACTACGAGCGGGCCAGCGTGCCGATGCTGCCGGTGATCGCGGGCAACAAGGCGGTCGCGCGCCAGATCGTCCTCTACAGCTGGGCCATGGTCGGCGTCTCGCTGCTGCTGTGGCCGCTGGGCTACACCGGCTGGTTCTACCCGGCCGTCGCGGCTGTGCTCGGCGGGTTCTGGCTCAAGGAGGCGCACGGTCTCCAGGCGCGCGCCAGGGCCGGGATCACGGGCGCGAAGCTCAAGGAGATGCGGCTGTTCCACTGGTCGATCACCTATGTGTCGCTGCTGTTCGTCGCCGTGGCCGTGGACCCTTTCCTGCGGTGATTACCGGCGGGTAGCATCGCCTGTATGGCAGACACCACCCAGCCGGAGACACCCGAGAGCGGCGAGTCGGCCGCCCAGCCCTCCGCGCCGGAAGCACCGGCCAAGCCGCCCAAGCCGTCCAAGGACGAGAAGCGGGCCGAGCGGCTCGCCCGCCAGATCACGGCCTTCGCCGGGAGCCACGGCGGCGCCGAGGGGCAGATCGCGCACATCGGGCGCGGCGCCGTCCGGATCGCCCTCGTCGGTGCCGACGGCGAATGGGGCGTCCTCGTGGCCCCCTCCCGGGACAGCGCGCGGCGCGCCGCGGAGATCGCCGGGCTGACCCTCAGGGAGGACTTCGACGGTGAGCTCGCCGCCAAGGTCCGCACCGGTCCGTACGAGTGGACGCGCATGGCGGGCATCCAGCTCGGCGGACCCGGCAACCCTCCGGCAGCCGCCTCGTAGAACGCCTGAGAACGGGTCCGGCGACACCTCGCGCCCCTTCCGTCCGTTAAGCCCATCGATGCCGGAGGGCGAGGAGGCGGGCGGCGATGCACGAGGCGACGGACTCCCCGGACACCGTGGGCCCGCCGACCGGCCCGGTCCCCCGCGACGGGCCGGGTCCGGCGGCGGGGCCGATCACCCTGCCGCCGCTGGTCGACCAGCACAGCCACGGCACGGTCGACGGCGAGCTCGGAGTCGGCTCGTTCGAGACCCATCTGGCGGCCGCCGCCGGGTCCGGCGCGGCCCCGGCCGGCACCACCTTCTTCGACAGCTGGACCGGCCTCGCGGTGCGCCGCTGGTGCCCCCCGCTGCTGGGCATGGAGCCCCACTGCGCGCCCGTCAGCTATCTCGCCCGCCGCCGTGAGCTGGGCGCCTACCGTGCCGCGCGGCTGCTGCTGCGCGGCGCCGGCATCGGCACCTTCCTGCTGGAGTCCGGTGCCCGGGACGACCTCAGCGCGCCCGACGAACTGGCCGCGGCCGCCGACCGCACGGTCCTCGAGGTGGTCCGCCTGGAGCCGCTGGCCGAGCAGGTCGCCGACACCTCCGGCACGGTCGACGCCTTCATCGGCAACACCGCCGAGGCGCTGTACGCGGCGGCCCAGCACGCGACCGCCTTCGCCATGGGGATCGCCTTCTGCGACGAGATCCCGCCCGATCCGCGCGAGGTGCGGCGCGCCGCCGCCCGCTGGCTCGCGCTCACCGTCCGCCCGGCCCCAGGCCGTGCCCCCGACCCCGCGCTCGCCCAGCATCTGCTGTGGAGCGCCGTGGCGACCGGTCTTCCGGTGCAGCTGCACTGTGCCGATCCGCAGTCGCTCATCGGCTTCCTGCGCGCCACGGCGGGCTTCGGCACCGATCTGGTGCTGCTGCCCGACCGGCCGCACCACCGGCGGGCGGCCCAGCTCGCCGCCGCCTTCCCGCACGTCTACGCGGACGCCGGGCCGCGCCCCGGGGAGACCCTGGGCGAGGCGCCGTTCGGCAAGCTGCTGTTCTCGACGGGCGCGCGGGCGCTGCCCGAGCTGTATGTGACCGCGTCCCGGCTGTTCGGCCAGGCCATGGCCCGGCTGGCGGAGGAGTGGGTCGGCGAGGGGATCTGCACCCGGGCCGAGGCCCAGCGGATCGCCGGGCTGGTCGCGGCCGGGACCGCGCGCCGGGTCTACCGGCTGGACGCGGCAGGCTCGGGCTGAACGGCCTCGTGGTCGCCGGTGGGGGCGGGCACGGCCGCCGGGAGCGCGGCGCGCTCGCGCTGGGCGAGCAGCACCCGCAGCACCGCGATCCACACCAGGCAGGAGCCGAGCATGTGGATACCGACGACGACCTCGGGCAGATGGGTGAAGTACTGCACGTACCCGATCACACCCTGCGCGAGCAGCACGACGAGGAGCTCCAGGACCGTACGGCGCTGGGCGGCGGGGGCCTTCACGGCCCGCAGCGTGAACCACAGGGCGACGGTGAGGCCCAGCACGATGTAGACGAAGTCCACGTGCAGCTGGGTGATCTCCTGCCAGTTCAGCGGGATGCGGTGCACCTTACGGGCGTCACCGGCGTGCGGGCCCGCGCCGGTGACCACCGTGCCGATCAGGATCAGCGCGAGGGTCGCGCCGACCAACAGCCAGGTCAGCTGGCGCACCGGGCGGGCGATGAGGTCGCGTGGCTCGCCGTCACCCTCGCGAGCCCGCTGCCAGACCACCATCGCGACCGTGAGGAGCGCGGAGGACAGCAGGAAGTGCGAGCTGACGATGTACGGGTTGAGTCCGGTGAGGACCACGATGCCGCCGACGACGGCGTTGCCCATCACGATCCAGAACTGGGTCCAGCCCAGCCGGGTGAGGGAGCGGCGCACCGGCGTGCGGGCCCGGGCGGCGATGATCAGCACACCGACGAAGACGCACAGGACGTACGTCAGCATGCGGTTGGTGAACTCGATGACGCCGTTGATGCCCATGTCGGCGGTGGGCGTCAGGCTGGACGGGGTGCACTTGGGCCAGGTGTCACAGCCCAGGCCGGACTGGGTGAGCCGGACCGCGCCCCCGGTCACCACGATGACCACGGCCATCACCACGGTGGCCAGCGCGGCCCGCTCCACGAAGCGCGCGGAGGGCTGCCAGCGCCGGGCGATCAGCTCGAAGGGATTCAGCGAATTCGGCACCCGCCCATCGTAGGCGGCCGCTTGTGCAGCTTTTCACGAGGGGCTGTGTTCCGGTAAAGCCGCAGGCTGTAAGGGCCGTCTCGGGCTACTCCCAGCGGGACCCGGGCTACTCCCAGCGGAAGAAGCGGGCCGCCGCGCCCAGCCCCAGCACCGCCCAGACCGCCAGAATTCCCAGATCCCGCCACGGCATCCCGGCCCCGTCCTGGAGGACGTCCCGCAGCCCGCCCGAGAGCGCCGAGATCGGCAGCAGCTCCAGCGCGCTCCGTACGGCGCCCGGGAACTTGTCCAGCGACACGATGACGCCGCCGGCCACGAGCAGCAGCAGGAAGACCAGATTGGCGGCGGCCAGGGTCGCCTCGGCCTTCAGGGTGCCCGCCATCAGCAGCCCGAGGCCGGAGAACGTCGCGGTGCCCAGGATCAGCAGCAGCGCCACGGAGAGCGGGTCGCCGTGCGGCGACCAGCCGAGGGCCAGCGCGATCGCGGTCAGCAGCACGATCTGCAGCAACTCGGTGACCAGCACCGCGCAGGTCTTGGCGGCCATCAGCCCCCACCGCGGCAGCGGTGAGACGGCGAGCCGCTTGAGCACGCCGTAGCGCCGTTCGAAGCCGGTGGCGATGGCCTGTCCGGTGAACGCCGTGGACAGCACGGCGAGCGCCAGTACACCGGGCGCCAGGAAGTCCACGGTGCTGCCGTCGGCGGCGGTGTCGACGATGTCGACGGTGCTGAAGAGCACCAGCACCAGGGACGGGATGACGACGGTCAGCAGCAGCTGCTCGCCGTTGCGCAGCAGCATCCGGGTCTCCAGCGCGGCCTGCGCCCGGATCATCCGCGGCAGCGGGGCCGCCCCCGGCTTGGGGAGAAAAGTGCCCGTGGCGGTCACGTTCGCAGCTCCTTACCGGTGAGCTCCAGGAAGACGTCCTCGAGGGTGTGCCGCTCGACCGAGATCCGGTCCGGCATCACACCGTTCTGTGCGCACCAGGAGGTGACGGTGGCCAGCATCTGGGGGTTGACCTTGCCGGTGACGCGGTACGAGCCGGGCGTCAGCTCGGCGGCCGTGGAGTCGGCGGGCAGCGCCTTGAGCAGCGAGGCCAGGTCGAGCGCGGGGCGGCCGATGAAGCGCAGGGTGTTCTCGGCGCCGCCCCGGCACAGCTCCTCCGGGGTGCCCCGGGCGATCACCTTGCCGCCGTCGATGATCGCCACATCGTCGGCGAGCTGCTCGGCCTCGTCCATGTAGTGGGTCGTCAGCATCACGGTGACCCCGTCGTCCCGCAGATCGCGGATGAGGTCCCAGGTGGCGCGGCGGGCCTGTGGGTCGAGTCCGGCGGTCGGCTCGTCGAGGAAGACCAGCTCGGGGCGGCCGACGACGGCCATGGCGAGCGCGAGCCGCTGCTGCTGGCCCCCGGAGAGCCGCCGGTAGGTGGTCCGGCCGCAGGAGCCGAGACCGAGCCGCTCGATCAGCAGATTCACCTCCACCGGATGCGCGTGGAGGGAGGCGGTGTGGCGCAGCATCTCTTCTGCGCGCGCGCCGGAATAAACGCCTCCGGACTGGAGCATCACCCCGACCCGGGGGCGCAGCGCGGAGGAGTCCGCGACCGGGTCGAGCCCGAATATCCGGACCGTCCCGGCGTCGGGGCGGCGGTACCCCTCGCAGGTCTCGACGGTGGTGGTCTTACCGGCTCCGTTGGGGCCCAGAACGGCGGTCACGGTGCCCCGGCCGACGGACAGATCGAGCCCGTCGACCGCGGTCTTCGGGCCGTACCGCTTGACCAGGCCGACGATGTCGACCGCGGGCTCTTCTCGCATGTCCGGCAGTCTACGAATCCCGGGGCCGTCCGTGGGCGGCAGGGCCGAAAGCCGCGGCGCCCGCCATGCGGGCCCGGACGCGTCGCCGCAGCTGGGCCCCGGTCCCGGACTTAGGCAGACCTAAGTGACGTACCCCACCGGAACCGGCGAACTCCCCGCTTGTGGATCGCCGGAGAATTACGCAACAATGGCGTTGTGAAATACGCGAGCGAGGCTCCGAACGAACGCGCGGCCGAAGCGGCCGCGCGGTCCGGCACGCCCGCGTCCGCGCCGGAAGAGCAGCACGGCACCCGCAACCGGGTGGCGCGCTCCATCCTCGACCACGGTCCCTCCACCGCGGCGGAACTCGCCCTGCGGCTGGAGCTGACCCAGGCGGCCGTCCGCCGCCACCTGGACACCCTCGTCGCCGACGGCGTCGTCGAGCCCCGAGAGAAGAGGGTGTACGGGGCGCGGGGGCGCGGCCGCCCGGCCAAGGTCTTCGCGCTCACCGACTGCGGTCGCGACGCCTTCGACCAGGCCTACGACAAGCTCGCCGTCGACGCTCTCCGCTGGATCGAGCAGAGCGCCGGAGGCGGCGAGGCGGGGCGTGCCGCGGTCGCTGCGTTCGCCCGCGCCAGGCTCGCCGCCCAGGCGGAGGAGTACCGCGGCGCCGTCGAGGCCGCCGCCCCCGGCGGCCGCACCGAAGCGCTCGCCGGAGCACTCTCCGCGGACGGGTACGCTGCTACGGCGCGCAGCGCGCCGGTCGGCGAACAGCTCTGCCAGCACCACTGCCCGGTCGCCCACGCAGCCGAGCGATATCCGCAGCTGTGTGAGGCGGAGACCGAGGTCTTCTCCCAGCTGCTCGGAACCCATGTGCAGCGTCTGGCCACCATCGCCCATGGCGACGGGGTGTGCACGACGTTCGTTCCGAAGACCGGCAAGGTCGAGAAGACCGACACCAGCACCACCAAGACCACCACCGCATCTGCCAGCACGGCCGGGAGGAACCCCGAATGACTCTCCCCACGGAGACCGCTCACCCCGAGCTTGAGGGTCTGGGCAACTACGAGTACGGCTGGGCCGACTCCGACGTGGCCGGCGCCTCGGCCAAGCGCGGCCTCTCCGAGGAGGTCGTACGCGACATCTCGGCGAAGAAGTCCGAGCCGGAGTGGATGCTCAAGCTCCGTCTGAAGGGCCTGCGGCTCTTCGGTAAGAAGCCCATGCCCACCTGGGGCTCGGACCTGTCGGGTATCGACTTCGACAACATCAAGTACTTCGTCCGCTCCACCGAGCAGCAGGCCGCCTCCTGGGAGGAGCTGCCCGAGGACATCAAGAACACCTACGACAAGCTGGGCATCCCGGAGGCCGAGAAGCAGCGCCTGGTCGCCGGTGTCGCCGCCCAGTACGAGTCCGAGGTCGTCTACCACAAGATCCGTGAGGACCTCGAGGAGCAGGGCGTCATCTTCCTCGACACCGACACCGGTCTGCGGGAGCACCCCGAGCTCTTCAAGGAGTACTTCGGCTCGGTGATCCCGGCGGGCGACAACAAGTTCGCCTCGCTGAACACGGCGGTCTGGTCCGGCGGCTCGTTCATCTACGTGCCGAAGGGCGTGCACGTGGAGATCCCGCTGCAGGCGTACTTCCGCATCAACACCGAGAACATGGGCCAGTTCGAGCGGACGCTGATCATCGTCGACGAGGACGCCTACGTCCACTACGTCGAGGGCTGCACCGCGCCGATCTACAAGTCGGACTCGCTGCACTCCGCGGTCGTCGAGATCATCGTCAAGAAGGGCGCCCGCTGCCGCTACACGACCATCCAGAACTGGTCGAACAACGTCTACAACCTGGTCACCAAGCGCGCCGTGGCCTACGAGGGCGCGACCATGGAGTGGGTCGACGGCAACATCGGCTCCAAGGTGACCATGAAGTACCCCGCCGTCTACCTGATGGGTGAGCACGCCAAGGGTGAGACCCTGTCCATCGCCTTCGCGGGCGAGGGCCAGCACCAGGACGCCGGCGCCAAGATGGTCCACATGGCCCCCCACACCTCGTCGAACATCGTCTCCAAGTCGGTGGCGCGCGGCGGTGGCCGCACCTCCTACCGCGGTCTGATCGAGATCGGCGAGGGCGCCGAGGGCTCCAAGTCCAATGTGCTGTGCGACGCCCTGCTCGTCGACACGATCTCCCGCTCGGACACCTATCCGTATGTGGACGTCCGCGAGGACGACGTGTCCATGGGCCATGAGGCGACCGTCTCCAAGGTCAGCGATGACCAGCTCTTCTACCTGATGAGCCGCGGTCTGTCCGAGGACGAGGCCATGGCGATGATCGTGCGCGGCTTCGTCGAGCCGATCGCGCGCGAGCTGCCCATGGAGTACGCGCTGGAGCTCAACCGGCTGATCGAGCTGCAGATGGAGGGCGCGGTCGGCTGACGCCACCACCCTTCCGGCCCCGGCGGGGCACCGTCCCCGTCCGGGCACCCCATTCAGGCCCATCAGGCAGAAAGTGAGCAGTACGACAGCCATGGCTGAAACCATCCCGGCCGGATCCACCACGGACGGCGTCATCCAGGTGGGCCAGCCCACCGATGCCCGGGTGAGCGCGCCCGCGTCGTACGACGTGGCCGACTTCCCGGTGCCCCATGGCCGCGAGGAGGATTGGCGGTTCACCCCGCTGGAGCGGCTGCGCGGTCTCCACGACGGCACGGCCGTCGCCGACGGCGGCGTCAAGGTCGAGGTGACCGCCCCCGAGGGCGTCACGGTCGAGACCGTGGGCCGTGACGACGCGCGCCTGGGGAAGGCCGGCAAGCCGGTGGACCGGGTGGCGGCGCAGGCGTACAGCTCCTTCGAGAAGGCGTCGGTCGTCTCGGTGCCCAAGGAGACGGTGCTCACCGAGCCGGTGCGGATCGCCGTGCACGGCGAGGGCGGCACCGCCTTCGGTCACCAGGTGATCGAGATCGGCGCCTTCGCCGAGGCGGTCGTGGTCATCGACCACACCGGTGACGCCACGGTCGCCGCCAATGTGGAGTACCTGATCGGCGACGGCGCCAAGCTCACCGTGGTCTCGGTCCAGGACTGGGACGACACCGCGGTCCACGCCGGTCAGCACACCGCGCTGGTCGGCCGGGACGCCACCTTCAAGTCCGTGGTCGTCACCTTCGGCGGCGACCTGGTGCGGCTCCACCCGCGGGTCGTCTACGGCGCCCCGGGCGGTGAGGCCGAGCTCTACGGCCTGTACTTCACCGACAACGGCCAGCACCAGGAGCACCGGCTCTTCATCGACCACGACACCCCGCACTGCCGCAGCAACGTGGCCTACAAGGGCGCGCTGCAGGGCGCGGAGGCGCACGCGGTGTGGATCGGCGATGTGCTGATCCGGGCCGCCGCGGAGGGCACCGACACCTACGAGCTCAACCGCAACCTGGTCCTCACCGACGGCGCCCGCGTCGACTCGGTGCCGAACCTGGAGATCGAGACCGGTGAGATCGTCGGCGCCGGTCACGCGAGCGCGACCGGCCGCTTCGAGGACGAGCAGCTGTTCTACCTGATGGCGCGCGGCATCCCGGCCGACGAGGCCCGCCGTCTGGTGGTCCGCGGCTTCTTCGCCGAGCTCGTCCAGCAGATCGGGATCCCCGACCTGGAGGAGCGGCTCATCGCCAAGATCGAGGCCGAGCTGGAGGCGTCCGTAGGATGACCAACACCTTCGTACGCGCCTGTGCCCTGGACGAACTCGAGGACGACACCCCCAAGCGGGTCGAGCTCGAGGGCGTGCCCGTCGCACTGGTGCGCACCGAGGGCGAGGTGTTCGCGGTCAACGACATCTGCTCGCATGCGAACGTCTCGCTGTCCGAGGGCGAGGTGGAGGACTGCCAGATCGAGTGCTGGCTGCACGGCTCCAGCTTCGACCTGCGCACCGGCAAGCCGTCCGGCCTCCCCGCGACGCGCCCGATCCCCGTGTACCCCGTAAAGATCGAAGGGGACGATGTGCTCGTCTCCGTCACCCAGGAGTCCTGAGGCACCCATGGCCACGCTTGAGATCCACGACCTGCACGTTTCCGTCGACGCCGAGGGCGGTCCCCGCGAGATCCTGCGCGGTGTCGACCTGACCGTGAAGCAGGGCGAGACGCACGCCATCATGGGCCCCAACGGCTCCGGCAAGTCCACCCTCGCCTACTCGCTCGCCGGACACCCGAAGTACACGGTCACCAGCGGCACCGTGACGCTGGACGGCGAGGACGTGCTCGCGATGTCCGTCGACGAGCGCGCCCGCGCCGGTGTCTTCCTCGCCATGCAGTACCCGGTCGAGGTCCCCGGCGTCTCGGTCTCCAACTTCCTGCGTACCTCCGCGACCGCGATCCGCGGCGAGGCGCCCAAGCTGCGCACCTGGGTGAAGGAGGTCAAGGAGGCCATGGAGCGCCTCCACATCGACCCCTCCTTCGCCGAGCGGAATGTGAACGAGGGCTTCTCCGGCGGTGAGAAGAAGCGCCACGAGATCCTCCAGCTGGAGCTGCTGAAGCCGGCCATCGCGATCCTCGACGAGACCGACTCCGGGCTCGACGTGGACGCGCTGCGGGTGGTCTCCGAGGGCGTCAACCGGGTCCGCGAGTCCGGCCAGGTGGGCACCCTGCTGATCACCCACTACACCCGCATCCTGCGGTACATCAAGCCCGACCACGTCCACGTCTTCGCGGCGGGCCGGATCGCCGAGTCCGGCGGTCCCGAGCTCGCCGACAAGCTGGAGGAAGAGGGCTACGAGGAGTACGTGAAGGGAGGCGCGTCCGAGTGACACAGTTGCCGGGCCTCCTCGACACCGAGGCGATCCGTAAGGACTTCCCGATCCTGGACCGGGTCGTCCACGACGGCCAGCGGCTCGTCTACCTGGACAACGCGGCGACCTCGCAGAAGCCGCGCCAGGTGCTGGACGTGCTGAACGACTACTACGAGCGCTCCAATGCCAATGTGCACCGGGGCGTCCATGTGCTCGCCGAGGAGGCCACGGCGCTGTACGAGGGCGCCCGCGACAAGGTCGCCGCCTTCATCAACGCTCCCAGCCGCGACGAGGTGATCTTCACCAAGAACGCGTCGGAGTCGCTGAACCTGGTGGCCAACATGCTCGGCTGGGCCGATGAGCCCTACCGGGTGGACCAGGACACCGAGATCGTCATCACCGAGATGGAGCACCACTCCAACATCGTTCCGTGGCAGCTGCTCTCGCAGCGCACCGGCGCGAAGCTGAAGTGGTTCGGCCTCACCGAGGACGGCCGCCTCGACCTGTCGGAGATAGAGCAGATCATCACCGAGAAGACCAAGGTCGTCTCGTTCGTGCTGGTCTCCAACATCCTCGGCACGGTCAACCCGGTCGAGGCGATCGTCCGCCGCGCCCAGGACGTCGGCGCCCTCGTGGTGATCGACGCCTCCCAGGCCGCCCCGCACATGCTGCTGGACGTGCAGGCGCTCCAGGCCGATTTCGTGGCCTTCACCGGCCACAAGATGTGCGGTCCGACCGGTATCGGGGTGCTGTGGGGCCGCCAGGAGCTGCTGGAGGACCTGCCTCCGTTCCTCGGCGGCGGCGAGATGATCGAGACCGTCTCGATGCACTCGTCCACCTACGCCCCGGCGCCGCACAAGTTCGAGGCCGGTACGCCCCCGATCGCCCAGGCCGTCGGCCTCGGCGCGGCCGTGGACTACCTCACCTCGATCGGCATGGACAACATCACCCGCCATGAGCACGCCCTCACGCACTACGCGGTCGGCAGGCTCCTGGAGGTGCCGGACCTGCGCATCATCGGCCCCACCACGGCCGAGGAGCGCGGTGCCACGATCTCCTTCACGCTCGGCGACATCCACCCCCACGATGTGGGCCAGGTGCTGGACGAGCAGGGGATCGCGGTCCGGGTCGGTCACCACTGCGCCCGCCCCGTATGCCTGCGCTACGGAATTCCGGCGACCACCCGAGCGTCGTTCTATCTGTACTCCACGCCGGCCGAGGTCGACGCCTTGGTGGAGGGCCTGGAGCACGTACGGAACTTCTTCGGGTAGGGGCGTGCCGCGTGAAGCTGGATTCGATGTACCAGGACGTGATCCTGGACCACTACAAGAACCCCCATGGCCGGGGGCTGAGGAACGGCGACGCAGAGGTACACCACGTCAATCCCACCTGCGGTGACGAGATCACGCTCCGGGTGCGGCTTGACGGCGACACCATCAAGGACGTGAGCTACGAGGGCCAGGGCTGTTCCATCAGCCAGGCCAGCGCCTCGGTGCTCAATGAGCTGCTGGTGGGCAAGGAGCTGGCCGAGGCGCGCAGGATCCAGGAGACCTTCCTGGAGCTGATGCAGTCCAAGGGCAAGGCCGAGCCGGACGACGCCATGGAGGAGGTGCTGGAGGACGCGATCGCGTTCGCCGGTGTCTCCAAGTACCCGGCCCGGGTGAAATGCGCCCTGCTGAGCTGGATGGCGTGGAAGGACGCCACGTCGCAGGCACTGGGCGAGACCGCCGGAGGGAAGACCGCATGACCGAGAACGCCACCACCACCAAGCCCGCCAGCGAGGAAGAGGTCCGCGAGGCCCTGTACGACGTCGTGGACCCCGAGCTGGGCATCGACGTGGTCAACCTCGGTCTGGTCTACGGCATCCATGTCGACGACGGCAATATCGCCACCATCGACATGACGCTCACCTCGGCGGCCTGTCCGCTGACCGATGTCATCGAGGACCAGGCCAAGTCCGCGACCGACGGCATCGTGAACGAGCTGCGGATCAACTGGGTCTGGATGCCGCCGTGGGGCCCGGACAAGATCACCGACGATGGGCGTGAGCAGCTGCGCGCGCTCGGCTTCAACGTCTGAGTCCGAACGTCTGGGCGCCCGAACGTCTGACGGCCTCCTGCGCTTCGTGAGCGGCCCCCGTGCTTCGGCACGGGGGCCGTTCGCGTGTTCGTAACCCCGGGGCGGGTTAGTTGTGTACGCCCGTACGCATCGTTGTGTACGCTCGTACGCATGGCATATGTGACGCTCTCCGGGGCCATCCTGACCGAGATCCTGGCGACCACCTCGATGAAGTACAGCGAAGGCTTCAGCAGACTCTGGCCCTCATTGGCCACCGGCGTGGGCTATCTGCTGTCCTTCGTGCTGCTCGCCCACACGCTCAAGTCCATCTCCGTGAGCACCGCCTACGCCATATGGTCCGGGGCCGGGACCGCGGTGATCGCCGCGATCGGCATGCTCTTCCTGGGGGAGGCGATGACCGCCGCCAAGGTGCTCGGCGTGCTGCTGGTCATCGCCGGGGTGGTGGTGCTCAATCTGAACGGTGCCCACTGATGGGCCGCCGCTACGACCCCGAGCGGCGGCAGCGGATCATCGACGCCGCGGCCGCCGTGGTCCGCGAGCGCGGCATCGCGGGGCTCGGCCACCGGGCCGTGGCCGCCGCGGCCGATGTGCCGCTGGGCTCGACGACCTACCACTTCGCGACCCTCGACGACCTGCTGGTCGCGGCGCTCCGCCAGATCAACGCGGAGTGGCTGGCGGAGGTGAGGCACTGGGTCGAGGGCGTCGATCCGGCCGCACCGCCCGCGGACGAGCTGGCCCGGTGGCTGGGGGAGCAGCTCACGGGCGACCGGGCGCGGATGGAGCTGGAGTACGAGCTGTACTTCGCCGCGCTGCGCCACGAGGGGCTGCGGCCGCTCGCCGCCGAGTGCCTGGACGAGATGGCCCGGATGCTCACGCGACTGGTGCCCGACGCGGCCACGGCGCGCGCGGTGGTGGCCCTCATCGACGGGCTGACCCTGCAGGTGCTGCTGGCGGACCGCCCGTACGACCGGGAGGGCACCCGCGCGGCGCTGGCGCGGATCATGGGCGGGGACGGCGACGACGGGCCGACCGCGCGCTGAGACCGCAGGGGCCGCCCGCTCGCTGAGACCGCACGGGCCGACCGCGCGCTGAGACCGCGCGACGGACCGCTCGACGAGACCGCACGACGGACTGCCCGGGACCGCTCGCTGAGACCGGTTCGCCTCCCGGGCCCGGCTCCGGTTAGCGTTCTGACCATGACCGATGCACCCACCACCGCCCCCACCGGCGCCGTCGCCGCCGGTCTCGCCACCCTCACCGAGGACGGCACCGTCCTGGACACCTGGTTCCCGGCCCCCGAGCTGACCGCCGAGCCCGGCCCGGCCGGGACCGAGCGGCTCGACGCGGAGCGCACCACGCGGCTGCTGGGCGAGGCCGCCCTCAAGGCGGTCGGACCGGACCCCCGGCGCGGCGTCGAGGTCGTCGCCGTCCGCACGGTCATCGCCTCGCTCGACGAGAAGCCCAGGGACGCGCACGACGTCTATCTGCGGCTGCATCTGCTCAGCCACCGGCTGGTCAAGCCGCACGGCCTGAGCCTGGACGGCCAGTTCGGCCTGCTGGCCAACGTCGCCTGGACCTCGCTCGGCCCGGTCCCCGCCGACCAGGTGGAGCGGGCCCGGCTCGCCGCCCGCGCCGAGGGGCTGCAGCTGTCGGTGACCAGTGTCGACAAGTTCCCCCGGATGACCGACTACGTCGTCCCCGCCGGCGTCCGCATCGGCGACGCCGACCGGGTCCGGCTCGGCGCCCACCTCGCCCCCGGGACCACGGTCATGCACGAGGGCTTCGTCAACTTCAACGCCGGCACGCTCGGCACCTCCATGGTCGAGGGCCGGATCAGCGCGGGCGTCGTGGTCGGCGACGGCTCCGACATCGGCGGTGGCGCTTCGATCATGGGCACCCTCTCCGGCGGCGGCAAGCAGACGATCACCATCGGCGAGCGCTGCCTGCTCGGCGCCGAGGCGGGTCTGGGCATCTCGCTCGGCGACGACTGCATCGTCGAGGCGGGGCTGTATGTGACGGCGGGCACTCGCATCACGCTCCCGGACGGCAAGATCGCCAAGGCCCTGGAGCTCTCCGGCGTCAACAACCTCCTCTTCCGCCGCAACTCCATCACCGGCACGGTCGAGGCGCTGCCCCGCACCGGCTCCTGGGGCGGTCTGAACGAGGCGCTGCACAGCCACAACTGAGTTGGCCGGGGTTCGCCCCCCTTGGGTTTCGTCGCCGGGTGCGGGCCGGTGGGTGGCGTTGTGCCCACCCGTCCCGCCCCGCGTGACGATTGCCCACAACCTCCACTCAGGGGCGCACTCGCACCACCTGCGGGTCGTGGTCGCTGGACTGGTCCGAGAACTCGGCGTTGATGTGCACGATGTCGTAGTCGGCACGGCGCAGCGCGCGGCTGGTCAGGATGTGGTCCAGCACCTGCGAATTGCCGTTGTAGACATAGCCGTAGCGCTCGTCCTTCGGCAGCCGGGTCACCAGGTCCGTCAGCACACCGCCCTTGGTGAGGTCGGCCAGCGCGGGCGAGAACTGGTAGTCGTTGAGGTCGCCCGCGACGACCACCGACGCCTTCGGATCGGCGTTCAACAGCGCCTTGACGAAGGTGTTGACCGCCGTGGCCTGCCCGGTGCGCTGGGTCTCCGAGGAGCGGGCCGGGGGCTGGAAGCGGCTGTCCAGGCCCTGGTCGCCGCCCTTGGAGTTGAAGTGGTTCGCGACCACGAACACCGGGCGGCCCCGGAAGGAGAACTGACCGACCAGCGGCTTGCGGCTGGCCTTCCAGACGCCGTTCGCCGGGTCGATACGGCCGGGGGAGGCCGACAGCGTGGCCTTGCCGCCCGTCTTCTCGACCTTCACGGGGGTGGTGGAGTCGCCGCCCGGGATGTCGGTGAAGGAGACCCGCTCGGGGTTGTAGAGGAACGCCACGCGGATGTTGCCGCCCGGCTCGCCGCCGTCCTGGTCGTCCACCGGGTTGATCTGCCGCCACTCGTACGCGGGACCGCCCGCCGCCTTGATCGCGTCGGTGAGCTTCTTCAGCGTGGCGTCGGCGCCGACCACGGAGTCGTTCGTCGCGCCGTTGTCGTCCTGGACCTCCTCCAGGGCGACGATGTCCGGCGAGGCGAGGTGCTCCACAAGACCGGTGGCCAGCCGTTCGAACTTCGACTGGGCGGTCTTGGGGGAGAGGTTCTCCACGTTGTAGGTGGCGATGGAGAGTTCGTCCGCCTGCTGCTTGCGGGTGGTCTCCCGCTGCGGGCCGTGGTCGGCCGGCTCGCCCATCGCGGTGGCCGCGATCGTGTAGCCGCCGAAGTTGTCGTAGTCCATCGGCCCGGCCGTGGTGCCGGTCAGCGCGTCGCCGACGTCCGCCACGGGGAAGGGGTGCTGGGCGTAGGGCAGGAGCGACACCACCTTCACCCGGCCCGCGTTCGGGTCGCGGTACGAGTTGTAGAGGGCGCCGCCGCGTGCGGTGCGCTGGTGGCGGGGTTCGGCGGTGACCCACAGCTCCTTGTAGGTGTTGGTCGCGCCGACCACGGGGGCGTTCTCGACCGAGACCCGCATGCCCTCCAGCGACTCGTAGCGGTCCAGGGCGTACGAGCGCGGCCGCAGCGTCAGCCCCTCGATGGAGTCGCCACCGGCGTCCGGGGTGTAGCGGTCGGGGATCGTGGAGGGGTTGAGCCGGTAGGCGGCGGGCAGCGCGTTGCCGGAGGACTGGACCGACCAGGTCGCCTTGGAGAGCTCGGTGAGCGACTGCCCACCGGCGTCCTTGCCGCCCGGGTAGTACTCGGACACCGTCCCGGAGACCAGCACCGAGTCGCCCACGGCGACCGAGGGCGTGGTCGACCCGGTGAAGACGAAGATCGCCTCGCTGGTGGCCGCGTCCTTGTCGGGCCGGGTGTCCTGGATCCAGAAGCCGCGCGAGGAGCCGAAGGCGCGTATCGCCGTGACCGTGCCGGGGACGTCGCTCACCTGCTGTCCGGCGAGCGGGGATATCCGGGTGCTGCCCTGGATGTCATGGATGCGGAGCTCGGCGGCGGAGGCCGACGAAGGCATGGCGAGCAGCCCGGCCGCGAGGGCGGAGGCGGCGACGGCGGTGAGGGCGACGGGTCCGCGCGGGGCGCGAAGGGACATGGTGGTGGCCTCCGGAAAGGAGTGAACGGCGAGGAATGTGCCTCTACGCGCGTCAATCTCTTTCCTCGCCACGGAAGTTGTCAAGGGAGGACGGGTGGCCCGGGCATGGCGGAAGCGGGATCGAAACATGAACGAGGGCCGCGGGATGTGGTGCGGGAGGGGGCGCGGGACGGGGCGCAGACCACATCGGGACGAAAGTGCCGTCCCGTTCCGTCTACGCTGGGGTCCGGGCCGTATCCGCGCACCCGCGCCGGTACACCCCGCATCGCCGTACCTCCATGGCTCCACGGTCCCGTGGACCCATGGCCCCACAGCCGCATAGCCGCACAGCCCCGCATTCGCGCCCGCGACCTCCGCGCCCGCGACTTCCGTGCCCTCGAGGAGTGACGTCCGCCCATGCCAGAAGAGCGCCCCACCATGCCGCCCGTGCGGCTTCGCACCGACGCGGAACTCGCGCGGGACGCACTCGCCGCGCCGCTGCTCGCCCGCGCGGTCCGGCTCGCCCGCTGGGCCGAGCAGGGGAAGCCGGCGGCGTCGGGCGGGGCGCTGCCGGAGGGCGAGCTGCGGGAGGCGACCGAGCTGCTGGAACTCGCGGGGGACGAGGACGGGCCGCTGTACGCGGCGCAGGCGTGGCAGCTGGCGGTGGACACCGGGCTGGTCGAGATCGGGGAGCCGACGGGGGGCGACGGCGAAAGCGACGACGGCGGCGAACGCGCGGACGGTGAGGCGACGGCCGAGGACGAGTTCTCCGCCGTCGCGACCAGCGGCGAGGAGCTGCGGCTGATCACCGAGGGCGGCCCGCGCGACATCCTGGACATCTGGCTCGACGGTTTCGAGACGGTGCTGGCCGACGCCGCCGCCCCCGACCTGAGCGACATCGCCGCCCAGATCAGCGAGAGCGGCGAGCTCGACCTCGACGCGCTCGACTGGAACCCGGAGGAGGAGGCCGAGTTCCTCGACGGGGTGCTGGGCAACCTCTATCTGCTGACCGCCCTGGACGAGGAGGCCGCCACGGCCCCCGTACCGCTGCCCGCGCTGGCCGCCTCCATGATCGTCCCCGAGGACATGGACGAGCCCACCGACGACATCCTCGAAGAGGTCTCCGAGGCGATGGTGCGGCTGGACGACCAGTTCCGGCTGCTCGCCCCGACCGGCCTCGTCGAGTACCAGCCGGTGGACGAGGCGCTGATCCAGGAGGTCGACGGCGAGGGCCGGATCCAGGAGCCCGAGACGGCCCAGGAGTTCGAGGACGAGGACGTCTCCCGCTACGGCATGGTGCGGCTCACCCCGCTCGGCGTCTACGCCGTACGGGCCCGGATGCTCGAGGCGGGCATCGACGCCCCGGCCGTCGGCGACCTGGCCGACCAGGGCGCCGACATCCTGCTGGACGCCCTCCCCGGCCACCCCGAGCCCGCCGCGCGGGCCGAGGCCGAGCAGTGGCTGGCCCGTCGTACGCCCGAAGAGGCCGCCCGCGAGCTGCTGGCCGCCGCCCGTGGCGACGACGAGGACGCGCCGCTGCGCCGCCTCACCTGCCAGCAGACCCTCTCGCTGGCCGGGACCGAGGCCGAGCCCGCCCTGCGTGAGGTGCTCGACGACCGCCACCTGGGCGGGCTGGCCCGGGTCTGGCTGGCCGAGCACGGGGTGGTGGGTGTCCCGGAGCCGTCGGAGGAGATGGTCTTCTGGCTCACCGTGGACACCCTCGCGGCCCAGCTCGCCTCCGAGGGCGACTCGGCGGAGCTGCGCGATCTGGTGCGGGGCCTGGTCGACCAGTCCGGCAGCTTCTTCGACTCGGCCTGGCGGGTGGACCACCCGGCGACGGCGGACGTCCTGGAGGCGATGGGCCGCCTGCACCCGGACAAGAAGGCCGCCAAGGAGGCCCGCAAGGCCGCCTTCAAGGCCCGCTCCCGGGCGTAGCCGCTCCGCGGGTCCACCGAGTCCCGCCCGTGTCGCCTTCCGCGTGCCCGCGTGCCCGCGTGCCGCGGTGCGGACCGGCGCGGGGGCGCCGACCCGGCGCCTCGCGTCGCCATCCGCGCGGGGCCCTGCTCGCGCGCGGAGCGTGCGCGGCCGGTGCCTCCGGTGACCCGCGGTGCGCTCGCGGGAGGCGGGGCGTGACGCCCGCGAGCGGGGAGTGGTCGTCGCCGCGTAGAACCGTAACGCTTCGCCCGCCGTATAAGGGATCGGCGGTCATTCGTCCGTTGATGTCGCGCGCCGTTCAACTGATGTTCGGCCTGAGACGGGAACGTATGGCCGCAGTCCGGAGGACACAACCCTGCGTTCGGGAGAAGACATGCCGCTCAGCCGAAGAGACTTCGCGAGGCGTTCCGCGTACACCGGGGCCGGGTTCGCCCTGGTCGGAAGTGCGGGGGTGCTCGCCACCGCACCCGGCGCGCTCGCCGCTGAGGCGACCGAGGAGGGCGTCGCGGGGGTCGAGGGCCACGGCGGCTCGTCGCTCGGCTACGGTCCGCTCATCGCGGACCCCAAGGGCATCCTGGCCCTCCCCAAGGACTTCAGCTACAAGATCATCACCCGTACCGGTGAGACGAAGCTGGAGTCCGGCGAGTCCACCCCGTCCAACCACGACGGCACCGCCACCTTCGAGGGCTCGCGCGGTGCGACGCTGCTGGTCAACAACCACGAGCTGGGCGGCCCCCGCAGCAAGTGGCCGCACCCGGTCCCGCTGACCGAGGGCCTGGTCTACGACCCGGCGGCCTCCGGCGGCTGCACCGTCGTCGAGGTCTCCAAGCACGGCGACCACGTCACCGAGTGGGTGGGCATCGCGGGCACCGCCACCAACTGCGCCGGTGGCCGTACCCCCTGGGGCACCTGGCTCACCTGCGAGGAGACCGAGGACAAGGCCGGCCAGAACGGCATGACCAAGGACCACGGCTACGTCTTCGAGGTCGACCCGCACGACCGCAAGGCCAACCGCGACCCGAAGCCGATCAAGGCCCTGGGCCGGTACGCCCACGAGGCCGTCGTCGTGGACCCGGGGCGCGGCCACCTCTACCTCACCGAGGACGCCTCCGGCCCGAACGGCCTCCTCTACCGGTGGGTCCCGCCGCACGGCTTCGAGCACGGCCGCGGCAAGCTCGGCACGCTCAAGGACGACGCGGGCGTGCTCCAGGCGCCCAAGTGCTACGACTCGGGCGGCAACTTCGTGGACGACCTGTCCCGCGCCACCAAGACCGGCACGGTCTACGGCGTGGACTGGGAGCCGGTGCCGGACCGCGACGCGAAGTCGGTGTCGGTGCGCAAGCAGTTCAAGGACGGCGAGATCACCCGGGCCCGCAAGCTGGAGGGCATGTGGTGGGCGGACGGCGGCGCGTACATCGTCTCCTCGTACGCCCGTGAGGAGAGCCCGGTCCAGCACGACGGCCAGGTCTGGTTCTACGACCCCAAGCGCCGCACCCTCACCCTCAAGGTGCTGCTGGGCGTCAACCCCGACCCGTCGAAGGACGGCGCCTTCGACGGCCCGGACAACATCACCGTCTCGCCGTACGGCGGTCTGGTGATCGCCGAGGACGGCGAGGGCATCCAGCACCTCTTCGGCGCCACCGAGGACGGCCGGACGTATCCGATCGCGCGCAACGACCTGAACATCGGCAGCGCGGAGGAGCCGGAGTTCAGCGAGTTCACCGGTGTGGTCTTCTCGCCCGACGGATCGACGCTGTACGCCAACATCCAGGTGCCGGGCATCATGCTCGCGATCACCGGCCCCTGGCGCCGCCAGCGCTGAGGCCAATGGCCCGGGGGAATCGTCCCGGCCGGGGAACGCGTTGACGCGGGTGTGACCTCACGCCTGCGCACCACCCCCTTCTCCATCCTGGACCGCTCCCGCACCCGCCAGGGGCGGGAGCGGTCGCAGGCGCTGCGCGACACAGTGCGGTTCGCGCAGCAGGCCGAGGCGCTCGGCTACCACCGCTTCTGGGTCTCCGAGCACCACAGCGTGCCCGGCGTCGCCGGTTCGGCGCCCACGGTGCTGGCGTCCGCCGTCGCGGCGGCGACGGTCCGCATCCGCGTGGGCACGGGCGGTGTGATGCTCCCGAACCACCGCCCGCTGGTCGTGGCCGAGCAGTTCGGGGTGCTCGAATCCCTCTTCCCGGGCCGGATCGACATGGGCCTGGGCCGCTCCGTCGGCTTCACCGACGGCATCCGCCGCGCCCTGGGCGCCGAGAAGGACGCCGCGCGGGACTTCGGCGCCCAACTGGACGAGCTGCTCGGCTGGTTCACCGGTGAGCAGGACGCCCACCCCCAGGTCCACGCCCACCCGGCCGAGGGGCTGCGGCTGCCCGTCTTCGTCCTGGCCACCGGCGCCGGCGCGGACCTGGCGGCGCGGGCCGGACTGTCCCTGGTGATCGGCGATCCGCGCGGCCGGGACGAGATGCTGCGCGCGATCGACCGCTACCGCACGGGCTTCCGCCCCTCGGCGTGGTCCTCCGCCCCGTACGTCGTCGTCTCGGGCAATGTCGCGGTCGCCGACACCACGGAGGAGGCCCGCCGACTGCTGCTCCCCGAGGCATGGTCGATGGCCCACTCCCGCACCCACGGCGTCTTCCCGCCGCTGGCCCCGGTCCCGGAGATCGAGGCCCGGGAGATGACCGAGAAGGAGCGCGGCTTCTACGAGCGCGGCCTGCGCGGCCAGCTGTACGGCACGGAGGACGAGGTCGCCGCCGCGCTCGACGAGCTCATCGAGCGCAGCGGTGCCGACGAGGTGCTGGTCACGACGAGCACCTATGACCGCGAGGCCCTCCTGGACTCCTACCGCCGCCTGGCCCGCGTGGCGGGGCTGTCCGGTGACTCCGGCTCCGGCCGTGCCTCCGGTTCTGTGCCGGCCGCTACGTCACCGGGTTCGCGCACGCTGAGCCGTGGGCATGAGTTCGGCATCCGCAGTGGCGCAGAAGCGCCCGCGCCGCGCTGACCTCCGCTCGGCTCAGCGGCCCGTGCTCGGCCTCGTACTGGGCGGTCAGCTCGGCAAGGCGGTCCCGCTCGATCTGCCGCCGCGCGGTCTGGTGGCAATCGGTGTCCGTCAGTTCGTACGGCCTCATCTCAGACGGCGACAAGCGTGATCCTCTCGCCACACAGCTTTGCCATGTCGTCCGTGTCCGAGGTGAGCATGACCACAGGCCCCGGCTGGTGGAGCGCGGTGACGGCCACCATGGCGTCGATGGCGTATTTGTGCCCGTGCAGGCCGGTATCCCGCAGGAGCAGGGCGGCTTCCTTGGACCAGTCGACGCTGAGCGGTTCGACGCGCAGCTGCGACAGCACATAGTTCCAGCGGGTGCGTTTGATGCCGTTGTGCTGGGCTTCGATGAGGGTGGCTCCGCTGACCACTCGGTCGGCGCCGCGGTCCAGCGCGGACCGCACCATGTTCATCACGGCCCGGTCCTCTTCGAGGTAGAGCGACAATCCTTGGCTGTCCAGCACCAAGCTGCCGCCTCCGGTCAGCCGGCCTCGCGCCACCGGGACTCCCGGCCTTCGGCCGCGGACCAGACGTCCGCGGCCGCTTGGCGCTCCTCGGCCGTGAAGGGACCGTGCTCCTTCTCGAACTCGGCGAGATTCTCGCGAGTGGCCTGGTTGCGCAGGTGCTCCTCGATGGCCGCGGCGACCAAGGCGGAGACGCCGCGGTTGCCCGCCCGGTCCCGCAATGCCCGTACCGTGCCCTCGGGAAGGGACACGCTGAGCGCCTTCGCGGGTCCCTCCCCGATCCCTGGCTCCACTGCGTCCTTATGCATGCGACCAGTTTAGCAATCGGTTTAATAATCCGTATCCGGAAACGCCCGACGCATGGCGGGCGAATTGGTTCACAGAGCCTTGCCGGCGGGCTTGGCCATGCCTCGGACGGTGCGCGAGTCCACGTACTCGCCCATCGCGGTCATCTCCCACTCACCCGAGAACTGCTTGATCAGCTTCGCCATCATCACGCCCGTGCGCGGCTCGGCGTGGGTGAGGTCGAAGCGGACCAGCTCCTCGCCGGTCTGGGCGTCGAGCAGGCGGCAGTACGCCTTGGCCACATCGGTGAACTTCTGGCCGGAGAACGAGTTGACCGTGAAGACCAGGCCGGTGACCTCGGGCGGGAGGCCGCCGAGGTGGACGGTGATGGACTCGTCGTCGCCTCCGCCCTCACCGGTGAGGTTGTCGCCGGAGTGCTGGATGGCGCCGTTGAGGATGGCCAGCTTGCCGAAGAAGCAGGCGTCGATCTTCTTACGGTCGACACCGAAGGCGATCACGGACGCGTCCAGGTCGATGTCCTTGCCGCGGAACGCGGGCTCCCAGCCCAGGCCCATCTTCACCGAGCTGAGCAGCGGGCGGCCGCCCTTGACCAGGGACACCGTCTGGTTCTTCTGCAGGC
>NZ_JAAAYH010000160.1:0-18193 GCF_018035285.1 Streptomyces sp. MK37H
TAGGCGCTGAGCAGTATGGCCGGGATGCCCGGGGCCCACAGGAAGGCGAGGCCGCCGACGGCCGCGACGATCGCGCCGAGGGTGAAGGCGACGAAGAGGATCACGGTGGTGCGGCGGCGGCGCGCGAGCACTCGGGCACGCCGTCCACGGTCCAGCGCGCTCCAGCCTCCGCCGCCTGCCCCGCGTGCACCGCTCGCGCCCCCGGCGCCCGCGGCCCGCGGCCCGCTCGTACCTCCGGCGCCCGCGCCGCGCGCACCGCTCGCGCTCCCGGCCGCCGGTGCCGACGCGCCCTCGGCGGGGGCGTCGGCGCCCGTGGGGGCGGGGGCACGCAGGGTTACGGGCTCGGCGAAGGCCCGGACGTCGACCGCGTCGGTCACCGCTTCCGGGTCGGCCGCGTAGCGCCCCGGCTCGGCGGGGCCGCCACCCGTGGCGGGGGCGGCCGCGTCCTCGGCGGTGCGCTCGGCGGGGTCGTCCGCCGGGTCCCCGGGGCGCTCGAGGTCCACACGGCTCTTGGCGTAACGACGCTCCATGCCCGCCCGTCCGGACAGCAGCCGGATGGCGGTGCTGAAGCGTTCCGTCGGACGGGCCTCATTGAGCTCGTCCTGCCTACGAAGCCACATCGGCACCAAATAGGCGGCCCAGGCCCCGACGATGACTGCGTAGATGAGGCCACTGCTGCTCACGCTCACACGGTAGAGGGGTCCGCATGAGGCCATCTGCCAATTGGCGCGGTGTGTCGCACGATCTGGCTGATATCTCGAAAGTTTTTTGTGATTGTTGGGATGACCAGGTTGGAAATGTTCTCCCGCTATTCGAACAGATATTTCATTTCTGCGATGCGCCTGGTCGGGTCCGGTGCCACCGGTCCAGCAGCCCCTCGGACAGTTCCTCCACCGTGAGCGCGTAGACCAGGTGGTCGCGCCATGCCCCGTCGATGTGGAGATAGCGCGGCCGCAGCCCTTCCTGGCGGAATCCGAGTTTCTCCACCACCCGGCGGCTGGGCAGGTTCTCGGGCCGGATACACACCTCGATGCGGTGCAGTCCGACGGTGCGGAAGCAATGGTCGACGGCGAGCGCCACCGACGTCGGCATCACTCCGCGCCCGGCCACCGCCTGGTCGATCCAATAGCCGACATGACCCGAGCACATCGACCCCCAGGTGATCCCGGCGACCGTCAACTGCCCGGCCAGCCGCCCCTGGTACTCGATGATGAAGGGCAGCATCCGCCCCGCGTGCGCCTCCGCCCGCAGATGGCGGACCATCTGCCGGTAGGTGGGCCGGTGGGTGACGGGGCCGCCCGGCGGGGGCGGCGGGATGGTCGCCTCCCAGCGCCGCAGCCACTCCCGGTTGCGCTGGTTGACCTCGCGCCAGGCGCGCTGGTCGCGCAGCTTTATGGGGCGGAGGACGGTGTCGCCG
Source organism: Streptomyces sp. MK37H (assembly GCF_018035285.1). Lineage (NCBI taxonomy): Bacteria > Bacillati > Actinomycetota > Actinomycetes > Kitasatosporales > Streptomycetaceae > Streptomyces > Streptomyces sp. MK37H. Next base: position 1,418 of record NZ_JAAAYH010000160.1, read on the forward strand.
TCCGCCAGCACGACCGGCCAGGGGGCGTTCAGCGCGCGCTCCCGGCCTGCCCCGCGGGATCGGCGGGATCATCGGCGGGGGCAGCGGAATCGGCGGGTCTGCGGTGGTCCCCGCCGTGAATCTGGTCGACCGCGTGGGCCAGGAGGCGGCCGAGCACCTTAAGGCCGTCACGCACCCCTCCGGTGGAGCCGGGCAGATTGACGACCAGGGTCATGCCGGCGACCCCGGCCAGCCCCCGGGAGAGCGCGGCGGTGGGCACCTTGGCGAGCCCCTCCGCGCGGATGGCCTCCGCGATCCCCGGGATCTCGTAGTCCAGGACGCGGCGGGTCGCCTCAGGGGTGCGGTCGGTCGGGGTGAGACCGGTGCCGCCGGTGGTCACAACGACGTCGTACGAGGCCGCCACGGCGTCCCGCAGGGCGGCCTCCACCGGATCGCCGTCGGGCACCACGCGCGGGCCGTCCACGGCGAAGCCGAGCCCGGCCAGCCCCTCGGCGATCAGCGGGCCCCCGGTGTCGGCGTAGACCCCGGCGGCGGCGCGGTTGGAGGCGGTGACGACCAGGGCGCGGCGTGACACCGCTGAGCCGCTCACGCCCGGCTCCAGTCGCCGGACTTGCCGCCGGTCTTCTCCTCCACCCGGACGTCGGTGATGACGGCTCCCTTGTCGACGGCCTTGACCATGTCGATCACCGTCAGGGCGGCGACCGAGACGGCCGTCAGGGCCTCCATCTCCACGCCCGTGCGGTCCGTGGTCTTCACGGTGGCGGTGATCTCGACGGCGTCGTCGGCGACCTCGAGGTCCACCGTGACGCCCGACACCGCGAGCGGATGGCAGAGCGGGATCAGGTCCGGGGTCCGCTTGGCGCCCATGATGCCCGCGATCCGGGCGGTGGCGAGGGCGTCGCCCTTGGGGAGGCCCTCGCCGCGCAGCAGTTCCACGACGCGCGGCGCCACGCGCACGCGGCCGCTCGCCCGGGCGGTGCGCGCGGTGACGTCCTTGGCCGAGACGTCGACCATGCGGGCGGCGCCCGACGGGTCGAGGTGGGTGAGATGGTCCTGGGCGCTGCTCATCGTTCTCCCGGTCCGGGCCAGGTGGCTCCTGTGTGGGACGACACCGTACCCGCCGCGGTCGGCGGCTAGGTCAGCAGGACGACGTCCACCTCGGCGCCGGGGGCGACCTGGGTGACGTCCTCGGGGACGACGATCAGCGCGTTGGCGTGCGCCATGGCCTTGATCAGATGCGATCCCGCGCCGCCCACCGGGCTGACGGTGGCCGGCCCGTCGAGCGTGGCCGGCTCGTACCAGCCGCGCAGGAACTGGCGCCTGTCCTTGGGCGAGGAGGCGACACCCTCGCGGCAGACCGCCTGGACGGTGGTGCGGTGGACGTCGGCGCTCCCCAGCATGGTGCGGATGACGGGGCGCACGAAGAGCTCGAAGGAGACGTACGAACTCACCGGGTTGCCGGGCAGGGCCATCAGCGGGGTGCTCTCCGGGCCGACGCGGCCGAAGCCCTGGGGCTTGCCGGGCTGCATGGCCAGCTTGCGGAAGTGCACCTCGTGCATCGCCTCCTTGACCACGTCGTAGGCGCCGACGCTGACGCCGCCGCTGGTGACGACGATGTCGGCGCGGACCAGCTGGTCCTCGACGGCGGCGCGCAGCGTGGCGGCGTCGTCGGCCACCGCGCCCACCCGGTAGGCGATCGCGCCGGCCTCCCGGGCGGCGGCCGTGAGCTGGAAGCTGTTGGAGTCGTGGATCCGGCCGGGGCCCGCCTCCTCACCGGGCTGGACCAGCTCGCTGCCGGTGGAGAGCACCACCACCCGCGGCCGGGGCCGCACCATCACGGTGGCGCGGCCGAGCGCGGCCAGCAGCCCGAGCTGCGAGGCGCCCAGGACCGTGCCGGCGCGCAGCGCGAGCTCGCCCGCGTCCGCGTCGCTGCCCCGGGTGCGCACGTGCTGGCCCTCCCGCGCCGGGCGGAAGACGCGCACCCTGCCGCTGCCGCCGTGGGGGTCCGAGCCCCGTGCGGGCATATGGGTGACCGGCCCGCTGTCGAGGCCGCCGTCGGTCCACTCGACGGGGACGATGGCCTGGCCGCCGGGCGGGACCGGGGCGCCGGTCATGATCCGGGCCGCCTCGCCCGGGCCCACGGCGGGCAGGTCACCGCTGCCCGCCGCGATGTCGCCGATGACGGTCAGCACCGCGGGATGGTCCTCGGTCGCGGCCGCGACGTCAGCCGTACGGACGGCATAGCCGTCCATGGAGCTGTTGTCGAACGGCGGAAGCGCGCCGGGGACGGTGACGTCCTCCACCAGGACGCAGCCCTGGGCCTCGAGCAACTGCAGCTCGATCGGCTCCAGCGGATGGACGTGCCCGAGGATGTCGTCGAGGTGCTCGGCCACCGTCCAGACCCGGTCCTGGTCCGGGCCGCGGTCCGCGGCCCGTTCTGCGGTGCTGCTCAAGGTGCTACATCTCCTCGGTGACGTAACTGCGAAGCCAATCCCGGAACTCCGGGCCCAGGTCTTCACGTTCGCACGCGAGTCTGACAATGGCACGCAGATAGTCGCCACGGTCGCCTGTGTCGTAACGGCGCCCCTTGAAGACGACCCCGTGCACCGGGCCGCCGAGGTCCGGACTGGAGGCTAGCGCCTGCAGGGCGTCGGTGAGCTGGATCTCGCCACCGCGGCCCGGCTCGGTCTCGCGCAGCACCCCGAAGACGGCCGGATCGAGCACATAGCGGCCGATGACGGCGTAGTTGCTGGGCGCGTCCGCGGGGTCGGGCTTCTCGACCAGGCCGGTGACCTGGACGACGTCGTCGTCCACGGTCGGCTTGACGGCCGCGCAGCCATAGAGGTGGACCTGTGCCTGGTCCACCTCCATCAGGGCGATGACGCTGCCGCCATGCCGCTCCTGAACGTCGACCATGCGGGCCAGTAGCGGGTCGCGGGCATCAATGAGGTCGTCGCCGAGGAGGACGGCAAAGGGCTGGTCACCGACGTGCGGGGCGGCACAGAGCACGGCGTGGCCGAGCCCCCTGGGGTCTCCCTGGCGGACGTAGTGCATGGTCGCCAGGTCGCTGGACTCCTGGACGCGGGCGAGTCGGGTCTCGTCGCCCTTGCGGGTCAGGGCCTCTTCGAGCTCGTAGTTGCGGTCGAAGTGGTCTTCCAGGGGTCGCTTGTTACGACCGGTGATCATGAGGACGTCGGACAGTCCGGCGGTGACTGCTTCCTCGACGACGTACTGGATCGCCGGCTTGTCGACGACCGGCAGCATCTCCTTGGGGGTGGCCTTGGTGGCCGGAAGAAAGCGGGTTCCGAGTCCCGCGGCAGGGATGACAGCCTTGCTGATCCGAGTACGCGATTGAGTCATGTACCGAACCCTATCCGGTGCCTTTGGGACAGATGATGAGTATTCGGTGAATATGGCATGAGACAGGGAGATTGCGCACCCAGTGATCAACACCGACGCTAGTAAGCGCGCATTGCGGAGACATCACCTGACGATGAGGTCCAGGTTGACGGCGGATGACATCGAGACGGCCGGCGCCGCTCTGGCGTGTCGCGCCCTGGAGCTTCCCGAGCTCGCCGGGGCGGCCACGGTGGCGGCCTATGTGTCCGTGGGCGGCGAGCCCGGTACGCACGCCCTGAGGGAGGCCCTGCGCGCCCGCGGGGTCCGGGTGCTGCTTCCGGTGCTGCTCGGGGACGACGATCTCGACTGGGGCGAGGACGAGGGGCCCGGGCGACTGGCGCCCGCCCGGCGCGGCCTGCTGGAGCCCGAGGGGCCGCGGCTCGGCCCCGAGGCGGTGACCGGGGCGGACGTGGTGCTGCTGCCCGGGCTCGCGGTGGACCGGCGCGGGATGCGGCTGGGCCGCGGCGGCGGCTCGTACGACCGGGTGCTCGCCCGGCTGGCGGCGGCGGGGGCCGATCCGGCGCTGGTGGTGCTGCTGTACGACGGCGAACTGCTGGACGAGGTGCCCGAGGAGGCACACGACCGTCCGGTGCACGCGGCGGTGACGCCGTCGGGCCTCCACCGCTTCACGCCGCGGCCCCGCTGAAGGCGCCCGGAGGCGTCTGCCGGCGGGGCCGCGAGGGTCGAACGGGCCCGGGGGCCGGCCGGGGGCGGAAACGCCCCTCAGACGGCCACCGGGCCCTTCGGGACCCCGTGCGGGCCCCGGGTGCTCCATGGATCGCTACGGGGTGAGCGCCAGCTCGTCCTCCGTCGACTTGTCCACGGCGCTCTTGTTGAACGCCCAGGGCAGCAGCTCGCCCTTCGCCCACTTCTCGGTCTGGTCCGTGTAGTGCGCGTTGTAGGCGTGGCCGGAGGCGCCGGTGAGGTTGATCCAGCGCGACTTGTCGAGGTTGTCGAGGTTGACGACCATCCGCATCGAGGGGACCCAGGTGACGTCGTAGCCGCCCGCCGCGTTCCAGCCGGTGGCGTTGACCGCCGCCTCGCCGCCGGAGAGGTTCCACGGGCCCCGGTTGAGGAGCCACTGCACCACGCCGGGGCCGTCAGTGCCCAGGGTCTGGTTCTTCAGCGTCAGCCGGTGCAGCCGGCCCCAGCTCCAGCTGTTGATGTCCTTGCCCAGCTTGGCGGTGAGCTCGGAGCGCGCGGCCCGCATGGCCTGCCCCAGCAGCTCGTCACGGTTGGTGGCGCCGGGCTTGTTGCGGGTGCCCGCCGTCTTCCACCAGTCGTTCTTCGGGTCCTTGATGATCTTGCGCACGACCTCGTACCAGCGATCGCCGCCGTCGGGCTGGGCCATGTCGGGGTCGCGCCTACCGCATTCGCGCACCAGCCGGGCGTTACCGTTCAGGTCCTCCAACGGACCCGAGTCGTCGGCCGGGCGCACCCGCAGGCACTCCCCCTTGACTCGCAGCTCCTTGGGGAGCTTGTCGCCGAAGGCCAGCTTGAGGGTGTTGCGCCAGACGGCGTTGAAGTACGCGGCGGCCGCCGAGTCCGAGTCCTGGGTGTAGTCCCAGCTCTCCAGCAGCTTCTGGGCCTGCCGTACGTAGTCGTCCTTGACCTCGATCTTCAGCAGATAGGGCGTCAGCAGCTTGGCGATCTCGCTGCTGTTGTCCATCTGCAGGGACTGCATGTCGTCCGTGGAGATCTTCCCGCCGTCCTTGACCTTCGACTCGATGAGGTCGGTGATGCGCTGGCTCCGCGCGCCGTAGCCCCAGTCGTCGGTCAGCAGATACGGGTAGTTCTTCTTGTCTATGACGGCCTGGTTGGCGGTGACGATATAGCCGCGATCGGGATTGAGCTCCCAGGGCAGCGCCGACTGCGGGATGTACTTGCTCCACTTGTAGCGCGAGTCCCAGCCGGGCGCCGGGTAACGGCCGTCGCCCTTGGAGCGCACCGGGATCTGACCGGGCGCCTGGTAACCGATGTTGCCCTTGGTGTCGGCGTAGATGAGGTTCTGGGAGGGGACCGCGAAGTCGCGGGCCGCCTTACGGAAGTCGCTGAAGTTCTTGGCGGTATTGAGCTTGAAGATCGAGTCCATGGTGTTGGACGGGTTCAGCGCGGTCCACTTCAGCGCCACCGCGTAGCCGTCGCCGCGGTCGGGGGCCACGTCATCGGCGCCGGTGCCCACCGGGGCGCTCTTACCGACGTCGGCGAGCTCGTCGTCGCGGTCGGAGACGATCGGGCCGTTGTTGGTGGTGCGGACGGTGATCTTACGGCTCGCGCCGCCCGCGACCTTGATGGTCTCCTCGCGGGTGGTGAACGGGACCTGCTTGCCGTCGTAGAGATAGCCGTCGGAGGTGACCTTCTCGAGGTACAGGTCGCTCACATCGGCGCCGAGGTTGGTCATGCCCCAGCTGATGTCCTGATTGTGACCTATGACCACACCTGGCAGACCTGCGAAGGTGAAGCCCGCCGCGTCGTACGGACACGCGCTGGTGACCTGCTTGCAGTGCAGCCCCATCTGGTACCAGACGGACGGCAGCTGGGGCGCCAGGTGCGGGTCGTTGGCGAGCAGCGGCTTGCCGGTGGTCGTGTACTTGCCGGAGACCACCCACGAGTTGGAGCCGATACCGGTCCCATTCGGGCCCAGCAGCGCCGGGACGTCGTCCAGGGTCTTGGAGAGCGAGGACAGCTGCGTCTGCAGCCCCTGAGCGGCTCCGGTGGCCCCTCCGTCCACCGAGCCGGTGCCGCCCGTACCGCTCGTGGAGCCGGCCGGGGTGCCCTTGGGGTCGAACTCGTCCGTGACCCCGTTGACGGCGCCGCCCTGGACGATCGGCTTGTTCCGGCTGTACGGGTAGGACGGGTAGAGCTCGTCTATCTGCTTGGCGCTGAGCCGGTTGGAGGCCAGGGCGCGGTCCACCTCGTCCTGCATGTTGCCGCGCAGGTCCCAGGCCATCGCCTTCAGCCACGCCAACGAGTCGACCGGGGTCCACTTCTCGGGCTTGTAGCCGTCGTTCTCGAAGTCCAGCGCCGCGTACTCGACGGACAGCGCGTCCCCTTGGTGGTCCTTGAGGTAGGCGTTGACGCCGTCGGAGTAGGCCCGCAGATACTTCTTCGTGGCGGCCGACACCTTGGTGTCGTACTCCTGCTTGGCCACCCGGTGCCAGCCCATGGTGCGCAGGAACGCGTCGGTCTCCACCTGGCCGGAACCGAACATCTCCGAGAGCCGGCCCGCGGTCATATGACGGCGGACGTCCATCTCCCAGAAGCGGTCCTGGGCCTGGACGAACCCCTGGGCGCGGAAGAGGTCCTCGGAGGTGCCGGCGTAGATCTGAGGTATCCCGTAGCCGTCACGTTTGACCTGCACGGGGCCGGACAACCCCTTCAGCTGCAGCGATCCCGTGGTCTCCGGGAATGAGGCTCGAACTGTACTGATGCTCCAGTACGCGCCGTAGCCGACGCCCCCGACGAGCAGCAGCACGACTGCGATCACGATCAGGCGGAGACGTCGACTCTTCTTCTTTTTGGGAGAAGAGCCGGTTGTGTTGGCGGGCATCGCTGTCCTTCGAGGGGCAGGGTGAACCTGGAGTGCTGGAGCAACCATAGGCGCAGCGCTGTCGCCGCCCCTACGCGGAGTCATGACTGACGCCCTGCACCGGCCACCGCCCGGGCTCGTACACCTCGGTGAAGCCTTCTCGTGGGAGGCTCGCGTCAAGATCCCGTAAAATGTTAGATAAGGCAATGAAGTTCCGGTCGGTGGGGACCCCCTTCGCAGCGTTCCCTCCGCTCCCGCGAGAAAGGGTCGGCCCCTGACTGTTCACCACCTCAATGAACTGCTGTTGATCTGCTCCCTCGTCCTGCTCTTCGCGGTGGCGGCCGTAAGGGTGTCATCGCACAGTGGACTGCCCACGCTGCTGATCTATCTCGGGATCGGCGTCGCCATCGGCACGGACGGGATCGGCGTCACCTTCAACGACGCCGAACTGACGCAGATCCTCGGCTACGCCGCGCTGGTCGTCATCCTGGCCGAAGGCGGTCTGGGCACGAAGTGGGGCGAGATCAAACCCGCCCTGCCGGCAGCCGCCGCCCTGTCCACCGTGGGCGTCGCGGTGAGCGTGGGGATCACCGCGGCGGCGGGGCACTATGTGGTGGGACTGGACTGGCGGCAGGCGCTGATCATCGGCGCGGTGGTGTCGTCCACGGACGCGGCGGCGGTCTTCTCGGTGCTGCGCACGGTGCCGCTGCCCAAGCGGCTCACGGGCGTCCTGGAGGCCGAGTCGGGCTTCAACGACGCCCCTGTGGTGATCCTGGTGGTCGCCTTCTCCAGCCAGGGCCCCATGGAGTCCTGGTACTCCCTGATCGGCACGATCGCCCTGGAGTTGGCCATCGGCGCGGTGATCGGCATCGCGGTCGGCTGGCTGGGCGCCTTCGGCCTGCGGCATGTGGCGCTGCCCGCCTCGGGTCTGTACCCGATCGCGGTGATCGCCATCGCGGTGACCGCCTACGCGGGGGGTTCGCTGGCGCACGGCTCCGGCTTCCTGGCCGTCTATCTCGCCTCGCTCATCATGGGCAACGCACGGCTGCCGCACTGGCCGGCGACGCGCGGCTTCGCCGAGGGGCTGGGCTGGCTCGCCCAGATCGGGATGTTCGTCCTGCTGGGACTGCTGGTCACCCCGCACGAACTGGGCGATGACGTCCTGCCCGCCCTCGCGGTGGGGCTGGTGCTGACCGTGGTGGCCCGCCCGGTGTCGGTCCTGGTCAGCACGGCGCCGTTCCGGCTGCCCTGGCGGGAGAAGGCGCTGCTGTCCTGGGCGGGGCTGCGCGGGGCGGTGCCGATCGTGCTGGCGACCATCCCGGTGGTCAACGACGTGCCCGACAGCCGCCGGATCTTCAACATCGTCTTCGTGCTGGTGATCGTCTACACCCTGGTCCAGGGGCCGACGCTGCCCCGGCTCGCCCCCCGGCTGCGGCTCGAGGAGCCCGAGCCGGCCGACCTGGGCATCGAGTCCGCGCCACTGGAGCGGCTGCGCGGCCATCTGCTGTCGGTGTCGATCCCCCAGTCGTCCAAGATGCACGGCGTCGAGGTCGGCGAGCTGCGGCTGCCCCCGGGGGCCGCGGTCACCCTGGTGGTCCGGGACGAGACCAGCTTCGTACCGCTGCCCTCGACGATGCTGCGGCGCGGCGACGAGCTGCTGGTGGTGGCCACGGACCCGGTGCGCGACGCGGCGGAGCGGCGGCTGCGGGCGGTGGGCCGGGGTGGCAAGCTGGCGGGCTGGCTGGGCATGGGAGCGGGTTGAGGGGGCCTGTCGGGGGCCGCCTCGGGCGGTGTGTTCGATCACCGTATGTCTCGTCCCAGTGGACTGACGGGCGGGAATGCTGCACTATGGAGCGTCGTTAGCACTCATTGAGTGAGAGTGCCAGGAGGAAGAACGTGCCGACCTACCAGTACCAGTGCACCGAGTGCGGCGAGGGCCTCGAGGCGGTGCAGAAGTTCACCGACGACGCGCTCACCGAGTGCCCCAACTGCAAGGGACGCCTGAAGAAGGTGTTCTCGGCGGTCGGCATCGTGTTCAAGGGCTCCGGCTTCTACCGGAACGACAGCCGCTCCTCCTCCAGCAGCTCGAGCGGCGGCTCCAGCAAGCAGGTGGCGAAGAGCGACAGCTCCGACTCGTCGTCCTCCGCGTCTTCGAACTCGTCCTCGGACTCCTCTTCCTCGTCCTCCTCCTCGACGTCTTCGTCGTCGGGGTCTTCGTCGTCTTCGTCGTCCTCGACGTCGAGCTCGGCCGCCTGATCCGGCCGCCTGGTTCTTCGGCTTCTTCGACATCCCGCCACCTCCACCAGGAGTTGGCGGGGTGTCGTTCGCATAGGCGCGGGTGGCTAGGGTGATCACATGGTCGAGACCAGCAGGCAAGCAGACATAGGGGTCATCGGGGGATCGGGGTTCTACACGTTCCTCGACGACGTGACCGAGATCACCATGGAGACTCCCTATGGGGCGCCGAGCGACTCGCTCGTCATCGGCGACATCGAGGGGCGCCGGGTCGCCTTCCTCCCGCGGCACGGCCGCAAGCACCATCTGCCGCCGCACCGCATCAACTACCGCGCCAACCTCTGGGCCCTGCGCTCGCTCGGGGTGCGGCAGGTCTTCGGCCCGTGCGCGGTCGGCGGGCTGCAGCCGGAGTACGGACCTGGCACGCTGCTCGTCCCGGACCAGCTGGTGGACCGCACGAAGGGGCGTACGCAGACCTACTTCGACGGCGAGCAGCTGCCGGACGGCCGGATCCCGAATGTTGTGCACACCACTTTCGCCGACCCGTACTGCCCGGTGGGGCGGAAGGCGGCCGTGGACGCCTCGCGCGGACGCGGCTGGGAGCCGGTGGACGGCGGGACGATGTGCGTGATCGAGGGGCCGCGCTTCTCCACCCGCGCCGAATCGCGCTGGCACGCGGCGCAGGGCTGGTCGGTGGTCGGCATGACGGGCCACCCGGAGGCGGTACTCGCCCGTGAACTGGGGCTCTGCTACACGTCGTTGACGCTGGTCACCGATCTGGACGCGGGGGTCGAGACCGGCGAGGGCGTCACCCACACCGAGGTGCTGAAGGTCTTCGGGGAGAACGTGGGCCGACTGCGCGAGGTGCTCTTCGACGCGGTGGGCAGGCTGCCGGAGACCTCCGCCCGGGACTGCCTGTGCACCCACGCCCACGACGGCTGGGACCTGGGGATCGAGCTTCCGTAGGCGCGGTGCGGGGGCAGTCGGGCGGGGTGTCGCCCGCGCGGGTGGCCGAGTTATCCACAGCCCGGTGGCCATCCACAGGCCCGAGCGGGATCGGGTGGGGACGGGCATGGTGAGGGGGCCAGAAGCACCCGGACCCTCACGGCAGGCGGTGATGTGCCATGTCCCATCCGTCCCCCACCCTCGCGTTACCCCGCTCCGCTCCCCCGGCCCGTGCGGTGCCCCGCTTCGATCCGGTGCGCACCGGGCGCACCGGCGGATTCGGGCTGCGGCGGACCGTGCGGCGACGCCGCCGGGCGATGGCGGCCGGGCTGGCGCTGACGGCCGCCGCACTCGCGGCCGCCGCACCGTCCGGCCGGGGGCACACGCACGCGGTGTCCTCCCGGGCACCCGCGCCCGCGGGTGAGGAGCGGCGGGGCGGCCCCCGCCCCGCCATGGTCTCGGCGCCGGTCCGGATCGCCGACGCGGCGGCGGTACGGCTGCTGCACCCCGGGGACCGGGTGGATGTGCTGGCCACGCCGCTGCCGGACGCCGCACGGGCCCGGTCGTCCGGTACTACGGCGCGGGTGGTCGCGCGTGGGGTCCGGGTGGCCGAGGTGCCGGGGTCCCGAAGCGCCCGCGCGACGGACAGCCAAGCCGACGGCGGCGCATCGGAGGCCGATGTGGACGCGGAGGCGAGCGGCGACGGGGCGCCGGACGGCGACGGAGCGCTGGTGGTGCTGACGGTGCCGCGAGCGGACGCCACCGCGCTGGCCGGGGCCGCGGCGGACTCCCGACTGGCGGTGACGCTATGCCACCGCTGACTCCCCCGACTCCCCTGCTGCCCCTCTCACCTGCGGGTGTAGGTTGCGGAATCGTCCGCTCAAGCACCGACGCGGCGAAAGAGAGGCAGTGGGTTGAGCCAGGAGAAGGTGACCGAGGAGAAGCAGAGCGTCATGGAAGGGTTCAAAGCCTTCCTGATGCGCGGCAATGTGATCGACCTGGCTGTCGCGGTCGTCATCGGAGCCGCTTTCACCGCCGTCGTGAACTCGATAGTGAAGGGCCTCATCAACCCCATAGTCGGAGCCTTCGGCACGAAGGACCTCGAGAAGTACCGCTCCTGTCTCAAGGCGCCCTGCGAGACCAACGCCACGGGCGATATCGTCCACGGCATCCCGATCCTCTGGGGAAGCGTGCTCTCCGCCGTGCTGACCTTCCTGATCACCGCGGCGGTGGTGTACTTCCTGATGGTGCTGCCGATGTCGCGCTATCTGGCGCGGAAGGCCGCCAAGGAGGCGAAGGCGGAGGAGGAGCAGGCCGTCGCGGAGGCGGAGGAGATCATTCTGCTGCGCGAGATCCGCGACGAGCTGGTGGCACAGCGCGCCACCGTCCGCGACGGTGGCGGCAGCGGCTCCAGCGCCTAGGAACCCGTCAGAGGTGGTGGGGCGGCTTCTCGTCGAGGAACCGGGCCAGATCAGCGGCATCGTCGGCACTGTCGCCGCCGGGAACCCGCTCACCCCACCCGTGGTCCGTATCGTCCGATGACCGCTGCGCGAAGGGATCGTCGAAGATCAGCGCGGCGGCCGGATCGCGCGGTCCAGGGGCAGGGGCGGTGCTCATGCCTCAAGAGTACGGCCCGGGCAGCGGCTCGGTGTATCGGCCGAGCTCGTCGTGCCACCACAGGTCACGCCCGGGCCTCCAGGACACCGGGCAGGCCAGCCGGTGGACCACCAGCACGGACCGCACCTCGGGGCAGCCGGCCAGCGCCCGGTCGACATGGCGCTTGAGCGGCTGTATCTCCCCGCCGTGCTGCCCGGCGTCCGCGGTGATGACGACCTTGGCGCCGACCTCCCTGATCCGGTCGCGCAACTCATGGGGGCGCAGCCCCACGGGAAGGCTTGCGCGGACGACGTCGAGCCGGCCGCAGGCGAGCGTGGCGATCACGGACTCGGGCACCAGCGGCAGATGGACCGCCACCCGGTCCCCGGCGCGGACGCCGAGCCGGGTGAGCGCGGCGGCGGCCCGGGCCGCCTGGTCGAGCAGCTCGGCATGGGTGAGCTCCTCGGTGCAGTCCGGCTCGCTGATCCAGCGGAGGGCTACCCGGGCGGCCCGCCGAGGGTCGGCGGCCGGTGTCGGGAGCTCCTCCGTCCGAGACGTACGGGGCACGGCGGTCTTCTTTCGGACGGGGGCGAACGGCATACAGCTCAGATTGCTGTCAGGCCATCAACGTCTGATGAACGCCCTCTATATGAGAGGTCCTCATCCCGTCCCGCGCGCTTCGGCGGCGATCGCGGAAGGGCGGATACGGGGGTGGTTCGCGCCTCGCCACTCGACCATGCCACGGCTTCCCGTGCTACGCATAGCTTCCATGGATACCGAGCGGACAAACCCCGAATCAGCTCCCACCGGTCCGGCCGACGGCCTGACGGATATCCGCGGAGTGCGGGTGGGCCATGCCCAGCGGTCCGGCGGCGGCCGGCTCACCGGGACGACCGTGGTGCTGGCCCCCGAAGGCGGTGCGGTCGCCGCCGTCGATGTGCGCGGCGGTGGGCCCGGCACCCGGGAGACCGATGCCCTCGATCCGCGCAATCTGGTCCAGCGCGTCGATGCCGTCGTGCTGACCGGCGGCAGCGCCTTCGGGCTCGACAGCGCCTCGGGGGTGGCCTCCTGGCTGGAGGACCACGGCCGGGGCTTCCGGGTCGGCCCCGATCCGGCGCAGGTCGTTCCGGTGGTCCCGGCCGCCGCCCTCTTCGACCTGGGCCGGGGCGGCGACTGGCGGGCCCGCCCGGACGCCGCGCTGGGGCGCGAGGCGATCGAGGCGGCGGCCGGTTCGGAGATGGGGGCCCCGGTCGCGCAGGGCAATGTGGGGGCGGGCACGGGCGCGGTGGCCGGTGGGCTCAAGGGCGGCACCGGTTCGGCCTCCACGGTGCTGCCGTCCGGCGTCACGGTGGCCGCGCTGGCGGTGGTCAATGCTGCGGGATCGGTCGTCGATCCCGGTACGGGTGCGCTGTACGGGGAGCACTACGGGGCGTCGGAGGAGGGCGGGCCGCACCGGCCCGGTGCGGCCGTGCATGTGGAGGCGATGCGCCTGCTCGCCGCCGCGCGGGCCGAATCGGAGCGGCGGCAGGCCGCGTCGGTGCGGCCTCCGCTGAACACCACGCTGGCCGTGGTCGCCACCGACGCCGTGCTCACCCGGGCCCAGGCGCAGAAGCTCGCGGGGACGGCGCACGACGGTCTGGCGCGGGCCGTCCGGCCGGTGCATCTGCTCTCCGACGGCGACACGGTCTTCGCCCTGGCCACCTGCGGGCGCCCGCTGATACCGGAGGGCGCCCCCGAGGACGCCGGCGATCCGGCGTTCGGGGTGCACCGGGAGAGCGGTGCGCTGAACGAAGTGCTGGCGGCGGGGGCGGACATGCTGACCCGGGCGGCGGTCAAGGCGGTGCTCGCGGCGGAGACCGTGGACGGCCCGGGCGGTGTCTTCCCCGCGTACCGGGATCTTTACGGCCTCTGATCCGCCGGGGCCGGAGGGAAGGAAGTGTCCGGCCGGGAGAAGCGGGCCGGAGCGATGAAGAGAAGGGGGGCTTCGGATGGATACGGATCTGCTGATCGTCGGTGGTGGCCCGGCGGGCTGCGCCGCCGCCGTGATGGCGGCGAGCGTGGGGATGCGCTCGGTGCTGATCGAGTCGGGCGACGCCCTGTGCGGGGCGCTGCGGCGCATCCCGGTGGTGCGCAATGTCCTCACCGCCACCAACGGCCCGGATCTGGCGGCGGCGATCGAGGCCGACCTGGCGCAGTGTGATCTGTGCCGGGTGGAGCTGGGTCGCCGCGCCACGCTGATCGATGCCTTCGACGACCGCGTCGAGGTCACGGTGGAGTCTGTGGGGCCAGCCGAGTCCCCGGGGTCCGATCGGGCGGATGAGTTGCGGCTGACCGCTCCGTATGTGGTCGTCGCCACGGGGGTCGGGCCACTGGGTCCCGAGGGAGCGGGATGGCTCGGGGGCGTGGCGGGCCGGGCGCTGCCGCAGCTGTGGGAGGCGGATCCGGCGGCCATCGGCGACCGGACGGTGCTGGTCCTGGGGGCGGACCGGCCCCTGGGCACCGTGGCGCGGGCTCATCCGGAGCTCAGGGCTCGCTTTGTGGTGGCGTATCCGCCCGAGGACGCCTACAAGACCGAGGAGATCAGGCGGGACCCCCGGGTGGAGCTGGTGGCCGTGCGGCGGCTGGAGTTGGGGCCCGGGTCCGCTTCGGCACCGGTCACCGCCGAGGTCGAGACCCTGGAGGGCGAGCGGCGGACGCTCACTGCCGATCTCACCTTCCTCAACCTGGGCAGCGCCCCGGCGCCCCCGGCCGGGGCCGTGGCGGTCGACCGGTCCGGGTACTGCCCTCCCGGAAGCCAGCCTGCCCGGGTCTTCACCGCCGGTGATCTGCGGTCGGTCCGCTTCCAGCGGATCGCGACCGCCATGGGGTCGGGTGGCGAGGCCGCGCTCGGCGCCTACTACGCCTCGCGCGGCCTGCCCACGGAGACCGGCGGCCCGCCCACGGAGGTGGGCAGGCCGCCGGGCCCGACAGGAGGTGGCTGAGATGAGGTCAGACCGCCACCGCCACCTTCGACTCGTCCTCGGTGGTACCGCCCGTGGCAGCACCGCCGCCCACCTGGCCGGTGGCCTCCGGCTCCGCCGTCTTCCGCAGCCCCTTGAGGAAGACGACCAGACCGGTCGAGACCACCGTGCCCGCCACGATGGCCAGCAGGTAGAGGAACGGCTGGCCGATCAGCGGGACCACGAAGATGCCGCCGTGCGGGGCGCGCAGCGTGCAGTCGAACGCCATCGACAGCGCACCGGTGACGGCACCGCCCACCATCGACGAGGGGATCACCCGCAGCGGATCCGCCGCGGCGAACGGAATGGCGCCCTCACTGATGAAGGAGGCACCCAGCACCCAGGCGGCCTTGCCGTTCTCCCGCTCGGTCTTGGTGAACAGCCGTCCGCGCACGGTGGTGGCAAGGGCCATCGCCAGCGGCGGGACCATACCGGCGGCCATCACCGCGGCCATGATCTTGAGGCTTCCGGTGGAGGGGTCCGACACCGCGATACCGCCGGTCGCGAAGGCGTAGGCCACCTTGTTGACCGGTCCGCCCAGGTCGAAGCACATCATCAGGCCGAGGAGGACGCCCAGCCCGATGGCGTTGGCGCCGGAGAGGCCGTTGAGCCAGTCGGTCATCGCCTCCTGCGCGGAGGCGATGGGCTTGCCGATCACCACGAACATCAGGACACCGACGATCGCGGAGGAGATCAGCGGGATCACCACCACCGGCATGATGCCGCGCAGCGACGCCGGGACCTTGAACCGCTGGATGGCCATGACGACCGCGCCCGCGATCAGACCCGCGACCAGACCGCCGAGGAATCCGGCCTTGATGGTGGTCGCGATGTAGCCGCCCACGAAACCGGGGACCAGACCCGGCCGGTCGGCCATGCCGTAGGCGATATAGCCCGCCAGAACCGGCACCAGGAAGGTGAACGCCGCACTGCCGATCTGGAAGAGCAGCGCCGCCCAGCTGCTGGTCTCGGTCCAGACGAAGTGGTCCGCCACGGACTTGGCACTCGCGATCTCGTAACCGCCGATCGCGAAGGCGAGCGCGATCAGCAGACCGCCCGCGGCGACGAACGGCACCATGTAACTGACGCCCGTCATCAGCCACTTGCGCAGCCGGGTGCCGAAGCCGTCACCGGCGGCACCGTCCGCGTCCATCGGCGCCGAGCCCTCCGCCGCGCCGTCGGCCGGTGCGGCGATCTCGCCCCGCGCGGCCTTCCCGCGCGCCTCGGCGATGAGCTCGGCGGGGCGGTTGATGGCCGCCTTCACCCCGACGTCCACCGTCGGCTTACCCGCGAAGCGGGCCTTCTCCCGCACCTCCACATCATGCGCGAAGACCACCGCGTCGGCGGCGGCGATGGTGGCGGCGGGAAGCTTGTCGAATCCGGCCGAGCCCTGGGTCTCGACCACCAGCTCGATCCCGGCCTCGCGAGCGGCGTTCTCCAGCGACTCGGCGGCCATATAGGTGTGGGCGATACCGGTGGGGCAGGACGTGACGGCCACGATCCGGAAGGGGGCCACCGGCTCCGACGCGGTCTGGGGGGCAGCGGAGGCCGCAGCCGAGTCGGAGGCGGCAGGCTCAGCCGCAGCGGGCTCAGCGGTGGCGGGCTTCGCAGCGGCAGGTTCAGCGGCGGCGGGCTCCTCGCCGCGGATCAGGGCGGCCACCCGTTCGGGCTGGTCGGCCGAGCGCAGCGCATCGGTGAAGTCGGCGTTCATCAGCTGCCGCGCAAGGCTCGACAGGATCGTCAGATGGTCGCTGTCCGCGCCCGCCGGGGCGGCGATCAGGAAGATCAGATCGGCCGGTCCATCCGCGGCGCCGAAGTCGATCCGGGCCGCGCTGCGCCCGAAGGCCAGGGTCGGCTCGGTGACATGGGCACTGCGGCAGTGGGGTATGCCGATGCCACCGTCCAGGCCGGTCGGCATCTGCTCCTCGCGCGCCGCCACATCGGCGAGAAAGCCGTCGAGGTCGGTGACCCGGCCGGCCTCGACCATGCGTTCGGCGAGCGACCGGGCGGCGGCTTCCTTGGTGTCGGCGGACAGGTCAAGGTCGACCAGATCCGCGGTGATCAGCTCACTCA